>CAMDZK010000025.1 GCA_945910665.1 uncultured Peptostreptococcaceae bacterium | reverse complement strand
GGTTTTCAAGTCTGTGGAAAGTGATGACACAGAGCCTTCCACCTGGGTTTAGTAGGTCTATACATTGTTGAAGAGCATTTTCTAATACGTTTAATTCTTCATTGACGACAATACGTAGCGCCTGAAAGACGCGCTTTGCAGGATGTCCGTCTTTTTTATTTCTCGAAGGATATGACGCTTCGATGATATCAACTAAATCGAAAGTAGTTTCTATTGGTTTACTTTGTCTTTTTTTTACGATGTTGTTGGCAATGCGCCTTCCCCACCGTTCTTCGCCATACTTCCAAAAAATTTCTTCCAGTTGCGATTCATCATAAGTATTGACGATATCCTTCGCGGTAAATTCACTGGTCGTGTCCATACGCATATCAAGTGGACCGTCTTGCATATAGGAAAATCCCCGCTCTGCATTGTCAATCTGAGGAGAAGAAACGCCAATATCCATGACAATTCCATCCACTGACTCAATTCCGTTCACTCGAAGAAGCGCTTCAATATTTGTGAAATTTCCGTGAAGAAGCGTAAGTTTGTCAGCATAGGCTGCCAGTCGATGTTTACTTTGCTCCAATGCGTAGGGATCTTGGTCAATTCCAATCAACCTACCCGTAGTCAGCTGCTGTAAAATCGCCTCTGCATGTCCTCCCATGCCAATCGTCGCATCAACATACATGCCATCTGGCTTAATATTGAGACCATCGACGGTTTCTTTGAGTAATACAGATATATGTTTCATACTTATTCCTTAAAAATCTAAGTCATCCATATGGTCTGCTAATGCTTCGTAAGTGAAATCATCGGAAGAGTTGTATTCATCCCACTTCTCTCGATCCCAAATCTCGATGCGATTAGACACACCAATAATGACGACATCTTTTGTCAAGTCCGCATATTCTCGCAAGTTTTGCGGAATCACGACACGTCCTTGTTTATCTAATGATTGGCTCGATGCGCCAGCAAAGAAAAGTCGGGAAAAAGCGCGGGCATCGCGTCTTGTCAAACGAAGTTCGTTGATTTTGTTCTCCGCTCGACTCCATTCTTCTTCGTCATACACAAATAGACAGCTATCCATCCCTTTTGTGATATAAAAAATATCACCTAAATCCTCACGGAATTTAGAAGGCATGCTTACCCGTCCTTTATCGTCAATCATATGTGAGTATTCGCCGATAAAAACGCTCATGTGTAATCCATCCTTAGCGGTGGAATTTCTTCCACTTTGTTCCACTTTTCTCCACTTACTTATACTATAAAGGATAAATCTTTGAATTACAAGCCACTTTTAAATTTTTTTCTCTTGAATTTTTGTCTTTTTTGATGAATCCGTCGCTTTTTTTGTCGTGCTTTCTTTGTTCCCCAGTTTTTTTCAAATTTCTCCATGGGAATTCATCCCACATACTTTTTTGGACAAAAAAATTGGCGGATAATCTCCGCCAATTTTTACTCTTTTATGATTTTTAATCCGAGTTCCATCATGCGAATGGCAAGGTCTCTTCTCTGACCATAAAAATCCCAGAAAGTATCTTCCATGAGGATTCCACACTTTAAATCCGATGGCAATTCACCTTTGTCACTCAGACTTTTGTCTTCTCTCCATGGACCTGCGTAATAGCTAATCAGGTCTTGCATGGATTCATGATGCGCTTCAAGTGCATCTATTTTTTTCTCTACTTCATCGAGGAGAATTTGGCACGTATCATACAGCTCCTCGTATCATTTCACGCGATCGATTGGGTTCATTGCATTCATATTATTTCTCCACAGCGCGTAGAGTAAGATGCTTGCCTTCTTGTAAAAGGAGGGCGTTCCACCACGCCTGATTCATCTGTTCATGATTTAGATAGTTTCTAATTTCGTCTTTGTGTAAGAGAACCGGCATCCGAGGATGGATGCCTTCCATTTCATCGGCAGATGCAGTTGTGACGATGACAAAATTTGCCGTATCACCAAACACTTCCCACAGACCTGCCATGGCAAGAAAAGGTTCATCGTCGCTTGTAATTAAAAATTTCGTAGAAGCGCCTTCTTCCTTTTTCCACTCGTAAAAACCAGAAGAAAAGACGACACACCGTCTTCGTTGAAAAGCCTCTTGAAAAGTTTTCTTTTCATGCACGGTTTCCCCTCGGGCGTTAATCAAGACTCCTTTTTGAAAACTCGGCTTAAATCCCCATTCTACCAAGCGGAGTTTTCCATCAGCGATGAGAACAGGGGCTGTGTTTGTAGGGAAAATTTCCTCTTTCGGTGTAAAATCCAACTGACTCTCTGTGAGTCCATAGTACTTTTCAAGTTCTTCAATATTTACATCAAAGGAATAGCGTCCACACATTTTATTTCTCCAGTACGCGCTTTACTTCTTGTACGACTGCGTCGGCAGTAATGTCAAATTTTTCATAGACGGCATCTCCTGGGCCAGAAGCTCCAAAAGTATCGATTCCAATAAATCCACCATCGAAGCCAATGTATTTATGCCAACCAAAAGAAGTAGCCGCTTCGACTGCAACACGCTTCATTCCTTTTGGTAAAATCGATTCTTTGTACTCTTCGTCTTGTTTTTCAAACACTTCAAAAGAAGGCATGCTGATTACGCGAGCAGCAATTCCATCTTCTTTGAGAGTTTTGGCCGCTTCTTGCGCCAAATGCACTTCCGTGCCTGTCGATAATAGAAGAACATCTGGATTTTCCACATCATCGATGATATAGGCACCTTTTTTGGCCCCGTCGCCCGTATTTTCTTGGAGAGGCATTTTTTGTCGACTTAATACGAAGGCCGTCGGTCCATCTGTATGTCCCAAGGCGTATTCCCAGGCCATTTGCGCTTCAATGCCATCGGCGGGTCGGAAGACGGTCATATTTGGAATCGAGCGAAGCATCGCCAAGTGTTCGATGGGTTGATGGGTCGGTCCATCTTCGCCTACTCCGATACTATCATGTGTCAAAATATAAAATACTTGTTGACCCATCAGTGCTGCCAAACGCATGGCTGGTTTCATATAATCGGAGAAAACTAAGAACGTAGCCCCGTATGGTTTTAGTCCTCCGTGCAAGGCCATCCCATTTAATGCAGCTGTCATCGCGAATTCGCGAATTCCAAAATGCACGTTGCTTCCCGCATAGTTTTCTGCAGAAAAAGTGTCGCGATCATTCATGACCGATTTGTTTGAGGGTCCTAAGTCTGCTGAACCACCAAAAAGATTTGGATAGTGTTTTGCAACTTCCTGTAAGACGACCGAAGCACTTTCTCTGGAGGCCATGGCTTTTTCAAATTGTAGAGCCTCTAACTTTGGATTTGCATCGCCAAAATATTGATCGTATAAATTTTTATATTCTTCGTCTTCGAAGAATTTCTGTCTTTTCTCTTCCCATTCTTGATATGCTTTTTCTCCACGGAGAATGTATTCATCACGATAGACACCTACTTCCTCTGGAAGTGCAAAGGCTTCGTGTTCCCATTTAAAATAGCCTCTTGTTTCAGTAACTAAGTCATTCCCTAAGGGTTCTCCATGCGCCTTTGCTAAACCAACCCGTGGGGAACCGTAACCGATTTGCGTTTTCACTTCAATCATCGAAGGCTTATCCGCTTGTTTTGCTTCTTCAATGGCCTTTGCAATTGCTTCTACATCGTTTCCATCTTCCACGGTGAGTGTATGCCAACCAAGAGCATCATACCGCTTCAAGACATTTTCATTAAATGCTAAGTCCGTGCTTCCTTCAATGGAGATTTGGTTCGAGTCGTAGACCACGATCAGTTTTTTAAGTTTCAACGTTCCCGCTAAAGAAGAGGCTTCGTTGGTGACCCCTTCCATTACGTCGCCATCGGAACAAAGGACGTAGGTATAGTGGTCGATTAAACTCTCGCCGTCTTTTTCAAACACAGCGTTTAAGTGAGCTTCAGCCATCGCCATTCCGACCGCCATGGAAAGACCTTGCCCAAGTGGTCCCGTCGTAGCATCGACCCCTTCTGTGTGACCGAACTCAGGATGTCCGGGTGTCTTACTGTCAATTTGTCTAAAGTTTTTAATATCTTCGATACTCACATCGAAACCGTGGACATGTAAAAGAGAGTATAAAAGTGCACTCCCATGCCCAGCTGATAAAACAAAGCGGTCTCTGTTGATCCACTCACTTTGTTTTGGATTAGTATTCATGAAGCGATTCCAAATGGTGTATGCCATGGGAGCCGCACCTAAAGGAAGTCCTGGATGTCCAGAATTTGCCGCTTGAACTGCGTCAATGGAAAGCATACGCAGGGAATTAATAATCAGTTGATCTTTCATGATTCCTCCTTAGAATTAATTTCTCTTGTTATTTTATCATACTCAAACGAGTGTGCCCATTAAGCAACAAATCGAATCATCCAAAGGAGTGGAACCGATTTGATACAGGCTCGCTCGGTTTCTTCCAATGATTCAAATGTATTTTCGTGAAAGTCCTGGGTTGGCTTTGGAAAAAGACTACCAAAGCATTGAGCCCCATGTAAAAGTCCTAAGACAAAGGGGTCCGTCGATTTCTCTTGTTGTAAATCGGTGTAATATTGTTCCAAAGCATCTTTGTCTTTCTTCACTTCCTTGTCGATCCATTGTTGCACGGGCTGGGTGTCTCGTCGTTTCGAGGTCCACCCTTCAATAAAATCAAGGACTTCCATCGGCTCCATCGAAAACAACAAGGAATGTTCTTCTATGGGTAAGATTTGCGTTTGCTGCCAAGGATCTTTTTCTCGCAAATGAATGATCCCCTGATCTTGTAGAGTGAAAAGAAATCCAATCAATTGCACGATCATCGCTTTGGGTTCGTATATACTCACGTTTCTTTTCCCTTGTTTCTCCAATAAAAAAGCTATTTTATTCGCCGTATGCACCTGTTATCCTCTCTTTCAAATAATGGATGAGACCTTCACGATTCAATTTGTAACGCTTAATGACTGGTCCAGCGAGTATTCCCTGTTCAGCCATTTGGTCCAATTCTTTCAGTGTCACCCAACGATAATCATCCGTTTCGCCCACTTGCAGTGTTACGATGGGTTTATTCTCCTTATGGACAAAGTAAGAATCCCAGTGGGCCGTTTCCTCCATCCGTTCATGGATGAGAATCAGCTCATCTTCTAAAGTTGCAATTCCTGTTTCTTCATAAAGTTCTCGACTTGCACCTTCGATGGAAGACTCTCCTTCTAAAATACTTCCCGCAGAATTTTCCCAAAACCCCGCGTAGGTTTTTTCAGGCGCGCGGCGCGTGACTAAAAATTCACCATCTCCATTTAAGACCCATATATCCACGACAATATGGTAGGTGTCTGGAGCAAAAGAATCTCCACGGACACAGTTTCCAATTTTGATGCGATTTTTATCATAAATGTCCCAAGTTTCCATAATTCACCTCAGTTCTAGTATAGCATAGGCGAGATACATAAGGTGGCCAAAGATCGCGCGTCGCGTGATAGAAAATGTGAAGATTACATCTAAAAAACAGCGAGACTATTCGCTGCTTTTCTTTGAATGGTATTCCCATCCTTCATCGTTATGATAAATCATTTGTTTCGTCATGCCGCCATCAATCGTCCACTCTTGACCTGTGATAAAGGAGGCTTTTTCACTGGTTAAATACAACACAGCCGCAGCAATATCTTCTGGAATGCCTACCCGACCGACAGGTTGTTGCAGCCGATCCGCATCTTCATGAATTGCCTCCCCTGTTTCAATCCAACCGGGGGCGATTGCATTGACCCGAACTCTCCCTGCTAAACTCATGGCGAGGGCGTGGGTTAAGGAAAGGAGGGCACCTTTTGCAGCAGAATAGGATTCCGTTTGTTTTTGACTCATGCGCGCTCGTGTGGAAGTGATCAATACAATGGATGCGCCTTCTTTAAAGAAAGGGGAAAATTTTTGGGCCAAGTAAAAGGCTGCCCCAGGACCTTGAGCTAAAGCGTCCATAAATTCTTCATACGACCCCTCCTCCAACCCTATCATTTGGGGTGGCGCATTATGAATCAAAATATCTATATTTCCTTGTTCTGTCAAAATCTTTTTAACAAAAGCATCCAAATCATCTTTCGATGTCACATCACCGACAAAACAATCATTTGCTTGTTTATCGATGCTATAGACGACATCTCCTTCTCTTTCAAAGGATTCTTTGATTGCTTTCCCAATCCCATGTCCTCCTCCTGTTAAAACGATGATTCTATTCATAGGCTTGCATCTCCTTTTTTGTTTCGAAGGTTGCGGGGATGGTAAATGCATAGCGTTCCTCTTCCTTCGGGATCATAGAAAAATCAAATTCATAGACTGTTGCATTTGTGTGGGCTTTCACCGCCATGCGTCTTTCAGAAGCTTCATAGGCGCAAATATAGCGCGTGTAGGTCACAGAGTCATAGCTTTGATTTGTGACAAATCCCTCTGGCATTTGCATTGCTCCCAAAATTGAAAAAGTCGTCCCCAAAGCTTCCGTAGAATCCTTCGCGGGAGCATGGTGCACAGTCATCAAATGCGCGCGAATAAACCGAGAGACGGGATCATATCCTCCAGGCAAATCTTTCGCCGTATGAAAGTTTTCCTTTTGCAATGTTTTTTCAAGCCTTTTCACATGGCGATCAAAACTGGGCGAGTTGGTCATCGATTGATAGGGATTTTCAAACCAAACAAGACCTCCTTGTTTTGGTTCTACTACAATACAACGGCCCGTTGGATCAGAGAACATCCAATGGAAATCGGGGGCTATCACTTTATCTCCAACAGCATTTCTCGATGCCATGTGTAGATTCGGTAAGTCCTCGATTAATTCTTCTACATTTTTATAATGTAACAGCGCATAATTCATATAATGATAACTGGAAATATTTATTTTTCCCTTTTCTGGCGCTTTTGGAAACAAATTAAACCCAGCAAAAGCATTGGTGAGCCCCACCAATCCCCACTCATTGACCCCATCTTTTAGAGGGTCCCTGTTGGCAAAACACATCCCAATCGCCTTGTACTTTCCAACCATGGGAGTATCGAATAAATCATTCACATAATGGTAACCACGGGGTAAATACAGACCATTGTAATCGAGGGGAACTTCATAGTCCATCGTTCGCCCGATGACGCTTCCTTGGTTAAATTTCACTTGGATTGCAGTGCACATCGCATCCTCCTTCTCTTGCAAAAAAACAGCCTCGAAGGCTGTTTATTTCTCTCTCCATACGGTCGTAGCAAACGCCTTCCGTTCATTGGATTCAATCTCCACAATTTCATGGAAAAATTCATTTTCACTTTGTTGGCAAAACACGCGAACTGTCCCAGGATAGTGAACTTCTTTACGGTAGATCACCGTTAAATTGGTCAAACGATGCATCGATTGATACTCTCTCGTAATTCCTTCGAGTATCCATTGAATATATTCCAGATTATTTACATGTTGATTGCTATCAATATCTGATTGGCGCACTTTGAAATCAATGCTACTTTCTGCTTCTTGTAAGGAGTCCTCTCCATAGGTAGGGAGCATAAATTGTGACGGTCTTACATCATACACATCTTGATATTCTTGTGGAATCTTAACGAGCCTGCCCGTTTCCTTTGACACAGCCACCCAAATGGACTTAGCCCGTACAATTTCACGCTCTTCACAGGTGACAATGAAATCTCTGTATGCGTAAAATTTATGAAAATCGACGGGATAGGTTTCAACTTGGATAATTTGGCCTGGGTCAGGGTATGACTTAAATTCTACATCCCATCGATGGAGCATCCAAACAATCGAGTTTGACGTATCTTTTTCCAATTCTAAAGATTGAGTAATTGACGTTTCGACCATATAGCGCATTAAATTTTGGGGAGATGCCTTCCCCGATGCATTTGTATCAGAATAACAAATTTTGAATCGCAGTGGACCTGTCATATTTTTCTCCTTCTATAATACGATGAGTGAAATCGCCATCACGAGCATACCTGAAATAAGACCATATAAAGACACATGATGTTCTCCATATTCTTCCGATGCAGGAAGCAGCTCGTCCAATGAAATAAAAACCATAATTCCTGCGACCATAGCAAAGAGAATGCCAAAGGTCAAATCATTAAAAAATTGAGACAAGAGTAAAAATCCGACAAAGGCACCAAATGGTTCCGCCAGTCCTGACGCTAGGGAGTAGAAAAAAGCTTTTTTGCGGTTGCCAGTGGAATAATACAGCGGTATCGCAACGGCAATCCCTTCTGGGATATTGTGAATAGCAATAGCAACACCGATGGGAATCCCTAGGCTTGGATCCTGTATGGTCGCTGTAAAAGTCGCAAGACCTTCAGGAAAGTTGTGAATGGCGATAGCAATGGCAGACATCATTCCCATACGGTAAAGATCGCCAGTAGAACGCGGGAGCTCTTCATTATGTTGGACCGCTTCAATTTCTTTTTCAGAGTGCATCGTATGTGGATTTTCGAAATCAGGGACGAGTTTGTCAATCATGGCAATGAATAACATTCCTCCGAAGAATCCAATGGTCGCGATGAGTTGCGGGGTTTGACCTTGGAATACTGCTGAAATTGATTCGACTGATTTGGGGTATATTTCAACGAAAGAGACGAAAATCATCACTCCCGCAGAAAAACCAAGGGATGCTGACAAAAATTTTGTATTCGTTTTTTTCGCAACAAGGGCAATCAATCCACCAACTCCTGTTGCCAATCCAGCAAACAAAGTGATGAAAAAGGCAATGCTCATATTTGATGGTAACATTGAGTCCCTCCTTACACTTCCGTAAGCAATGATTTCTCCCACCGTTTCCCATGATAGAAAAACCATCCTAATACGATAACGAGAAGATTACTTACAATCATAGCATACCAAATTCCATCTTGAGTCCATAGTCCGAGAAACTGCAAAATGAATATAAAAGGAATTCGGATGCCCCATAAGCGAAGCACTTCCATAAGCATGGAGTACCTTGTATATCCTGTACCTTGGAAAAACCCTTGAAATGTACTAAAAAATCCCATGAGCGGGTTAATGAGTACTGCAAAGACTAAAAATCGGGAAGCGAGAGTTAATACTTCTGTCCCGTCATCTGTTGGTAAAAAGAATTGGATAATTTCTTTGTCAAAGAGAAGAATAGGAATGGAAAGTATAATCGTCAAAACGAAGGCGAGTAATAAAGCGATATGAAATCCCTTCTTTGCTCGGTCGATTCTTCCATTTCCTATATTTTGACCGACGATTGTGGTAATTGCACTCCCAATTCCCATGGCTGGTAGCATCCCAAGTCCCGAAATGCGGTTGGCTAAGCCAACAGCTGCCACTGTATTCGTACCAAACTCTGCGATAAATCCATTGGTCAAGATAAATCCGAGGGCTGCCCCCGATTGTCCAATCGTCGATGGAATCGCCACTTGACGGATGCGTTTGACACGTTGGGCATCCCATTGTACTTCCAGGGGACGCACCTCGATTTCTTCAGATTTTGCGCGGACGAGAAGATACCCGATTAAACATAACAGACCTTGGGATATCACTGTGGCCCAAGCAGCCCCTGCAATTCCCCATCCGAGTCCTTGCATCGACATTCCAGGGATTATATCAAAGATAAAAAATGGATTCAGCACCATATTGAGCGTCGCAGAAATAGCACTCATCACAGTGGTAATCAGTGTATTTCCCTGTGCTTGGAAAACTGCTGCACAGATATTATAAATAAATTGGAATGGCATACCGAAAAATAAAATTTGCAAATAGATGATGCTAAATTCTCTTAATTGGCCTTGCGCTCCCATCCATGTGATAATCATAGGTGTCGTAAAATACCCTGCAATCATGACGAGAATTGAAAACAAAAAGGAAATTGCAAAAATTAAACTTGTATATTCTTTTGCTTCCAGTCGATTTCTCGCACCGA
>CAMDZK010000024.1 GCA_945910665.1 uncultured Peptostreptococcaceae bacterium | reverse complement strand
AAGCATGATTTCTATGACGAAAGAAAATCAGGAGTTGAAACGTTCCATCGTTTATAACAAAGGTATTTTAAATGACAAATAAAATTGAAATTCTAGCTCCCGTAGGAAACGAGGCGATGCTAGAAGCTGCCATCGCAGCAAAAGCAGATGCAATTTATTTGGGCGGAGAAATTGGCTCCGCCCGTGCTTATGCGAATAACTTTACGATTGAGGAATTGAATAATGCGGTTAGACGCGCTCATCTCCATCAGATGAACGTGTATCTGACCTTAAATACATTAATAAAAGAAGAAGAAATGGATGAAATTTTAGATTTCGCCCATGCTGCTTATCACGCGGATATCGATGCAATCATCTTACATGATTTAGGTCTTGCAGCCATTCTTCGAACGTACTATCCAGAAATTTGTGCCCACGCCAGCACACAAATGAATCTATCATCACTTGAAGGTGTGACCCATGCCCAAGAAATGGGGATGACCCGCGTGATTTTAGCGAGAGAAACCACAGAAAAAGAATTGCGCCGCATTCATGACGCTATTGCCATGGAAATGGAATTATTCGTCCATGGTTCCCTGTGCGTCTCCAATTCAGGCCAATGTTATATGTCATCATTCTTTGGGGGCCGTTCAGGCAATCGCGGCCGTTGTGCCCAAGTGTGTCGCAAAACTTATCGCGTCGAACGTGGAGATAAGACCTTTGAAGACACATTTCTCAGCCTTCGCGATTTGCGTACCTTAGACGGAATTGATCGTTATAAAGAGTTAGGCATTGCCTCTTTGAAAATTGAAGGGCGTATGAAAAAACCAGCCTATGTGTATGGGGCAGTAAAAGCAATTCGCAGTGCGTTACAACATGAACCCATCGATCCGGTGTATACCGATGTATCCACACGAGCTTTCACAAAAGGGCTGACCTTTGGGGACTTTGGAAAAGATATGGCGCAGCTTGAAGATACGCAAAAAGGAACCCCTGTAGGAACTGTAACCAAGCAAAAAGGTAAAATGGGCATTCGCGTACAACAGGATGTCTATAAAAATGATGCCGGACACATTCTTACGGAGAAAGGAAAATCTCTTCCTTACACCTTTACACAAGATTCACACACTGGCCAATTCATTCCACTCGTTGGAATGGATGATGCACAGGAAGGCTCGAAAATTCACCGCGTCTATTCCAACCGCGTAGAAGAAGAAATGCACGAAAAGATGCGCGAAGGTCGAAAAATGTATGCAATAAAGATGCATTTTATAGGAAAAGAAGACCACGTACCCTGTCTTTATGCCTATGCGGAAGATTATGAAGTGATTGCCCATGGACGTCAAAAAATTCAAAAGGCAAACAAGCGACCCGTTGCACGTGAAGATATCATTCAGCGCTTAGAAAAATTAGGAGATACGGTATTTATTTGTGATGGGATAGAAATTGAGCTCGATAAAAATGTATTTTTCCCCATTGGTGAACTTGCTGAACTTCGCCGTGAGGTCACCTCACTGCTTGCCGACACCATTGCCCAAAAATACTACCGTCAACCAGAGTCACGAGTACCCCTTCATCGACCAACCTTCGAAGAAGTTGACGTCCCTCTGTTAACGATAGAAATACAAGATAATTTTGTATTAGACGGTGTCGATTTAACGGGCGTTGACCGTATTTACACCCACGATACGAAAGATATTGAAAACTATAAAGAAAAATGGAACACGGAAGTGTATTATGCATCCGCTCCTGTATTTTTAGAGAGTGAAAGAGAAAAGTGGCTCGCAACAGATTTTTCCGCCTTCGATGGTTTTCTCGTCAAGGACACAGCGAGCATGCACCAAGCCCAAAAGAAAATTGCAAACATCGTCTCTGATTATGGTGTGCATGTGATGAATAGCTGGGCAGCGGAATATCTCTTGAAAGAAGATCGACTGGAAAGCTACACGGCTTCCATTGAACTTTCACCAGAAGAAATGGAAGGAAAAGAGTTTATTAAACAGGCGGAAGTCGTCGTCTTTGGACCGATTCCCGTCATGACGATGCGACACTGTCCATTCTCATCGATTAAAGGATGTAAAGATGACTTGCAATGTGCCAATTGTAGTTTTGGTGCTGGAGAGTACCTCATCGACGAAAAGGAAGCCAAGCATTATGTCATGAGAAGATATGGACATAGTTTTATTTTCTTCCATCAATGTTTATCGCGTATTGATATATGTGCAAATAGCGATTTTAAACCAAAAGCGTATCGTTTACGCCTCTATGAAGACGAAAAAAATAGCGAGATCATTGCCTACGCAAAAAAACGTTTGATCGATAAAGAAGAAGCTCCCGCACC
Organism: uncultured Peptostreptococcaceae bacterium; assembly: GCA_945910665.1. Lineage (GTDB taxonomy): Bacteria > Bacillota > Clostridia > Tissierellales > Peptoniphilaceae > JAAYQA01. The sequence goes on along the minus strand of CAMDZK010000024.1, from coordinate 7,672 downwards.
CAAATGGGATCATTATTGGCAAACATCAGGCTACACGAAAGGTATTATAAAGGGAGGAGTCGAGTAAAAGTGAAAGAACGAACACTCAAAGTGTTGGAATTTCATAAGATACGAAGACAATTAGCAGAGTACGCCCAATCGGAGCCGGGAAAAGAGAAATGCTTATCCCTCGTTCCCAGTGTTTATGCAGCGGAAATTTCCCAAGGACAGAGAGAAACAGATGAAGGCTATCGAGCGGTGATGAAGAAATCGAGACCACCGCTTTTTGGCATTAGAGATCAAGGCGATAGTTTTATTCGATTGCGAAAAAGCGCGGTACTGTCCACCCGCGCTCTTTTATATCTCGGTGACCTCCTTCGTGGGGTCGATGGTATGAAATCTTATTTTACAGAAGAAGACGAAGGCTATCCATTACTTATGGGGCTTATCCAGACCCTCGTTCCCTTGCGGGGACTCCGCGATGAGATTTTTCGTGTTATCGTCTCGGAAGAAGAAATATCTGATGATGCATCGCCAACCTTAAACCGAATCCGTAAGAGCATTCGGAAAAAAGAAGGGGAAGTAAAAGACAAACTAAACCAGTTTTTACGTTCACCCGATTCGCAGAAAAAGTTACAAGAAAATTTAATCACCATGCGCGATGGTCGCTACGTATTACCTGTGCGTGCAGATGCCAGAAGTTCATTTCCTGGAATTATTCACGATCAATCTGCGAGTAAGCAAACATTATACATTGAACCCATGAGCATCGTCACTTTAAATAATGAAGTGCGTGAATTGGAAATTCAAGAACAAGAAGAAATCGAGAAAATTTTACGAGAACTTTCCAGCCTTTGTGCCAATTATGTCGATGAAATCGAAATGAATCAGCAGACGATGACCTTACTCGATTTTATCTTTGCAAAAGGCCGCTATGCATTGGAACTCAATGCAACGATGCCGAAAGTTGATCCATCGCTGCCGATTCTTCTGACTGAAGCAAGACATCCTCTTCTAGATCCCAACACTGTGGTACCGATTACAGTTTTACTTGGAGATGGTTACACAACACTCGTGATTACAGGACCAAACACAGGCGGAAAAACCGTCACCCTAAAAACTGTAGGCCTTCTCGTCCTTATGGCCCAATCAGGTTTGCATATCCCCGTTAAGGAAGGTGCGACCCTGCCATTATTTGATGAAGTTTTCTCAGACATTGGCGATGAACAATCGATTGAACAATCTCTATCGACTTTTTCATCGCATATGGTGAACATCGTCTCCATTTTAAATGAAATGACACCCCGTTCTCTCGTGTTGTTTGATGAATTGGGTGCTGGAACAGACCCCACAGAAGGGGCCGCTCTGGCCATTGCCATTTTAGAAACATTATTACAGCGAAACATTTATACGATCGCAACCACCCACTATTCACAACTAAAACTTTTCGCTTTAAACACAGAAGGGGTGCGAAATGCTTCCGTTGAATTCGATGTGAAGACGTTAAAACCCACGTACCGTTTACAAATTGGCTTGCCAGGTAAGTCAAATGCTTTTGAAATTTCAAGGCGTTTAGGCCTTTCGGACGCCATTATTGACCATGCGAAACAGCAAATCAGCGACGAAAATCTTGAATTTGAAGATGTTCTTACGAAGATTGAAACTGAAAGTAAAGAAGCGATGGCGGTTCGCCAACAATGGCAACAAAAGATGGACGAAGTGGAAGACTTGCAAAGAAAGGCCGAAAGGCGGTTAGAGCAGGCGGAGGAGCGAAAAGAAAAAGCCAAAGAAGAAGGCTTTTTAGAAGCCCAAAAAATCATAGAAGAAGCGCGCATTCAAGCACAAATGATTATCGAAATGCTTGAAAAGGAAAAAGGTACCAACCACCAAAAAGCGGCTGCCAGGGCAAAGCAGGCTTTGCGTGATGAAGAACGAAAACTCCAGCCAAAGGGAAAGGGGATTCAGAAGAAAACCTCTTCAGAGATTCCCAAAGAATTGACCTTAGGGGAAACCGTTCGTGTGCTTACGATGGACGCAGATGGGCAAGTGTTAACTCTACCTGATAAAAACAATCAGCTCAGCGTACAAGTGGGAATTTTAAAGATGAACGTCGGGTTGGATGAAATTGAAAAAGTGGAAACGAAACAAACCCAATCGGGTGGTACATCGATGAAAAGAATGCTTCGAGAAAGACAAAATGAAAACGTGTCGAATCGCTTAGACTTACGCGGAGACCGATTGGATGAAGCAATTGGTAAGGTCGATCAACTGATTGACTCTGCTGTGCTTTCAAATATGAAATCCTTAGAAATCATCCACGGAAAAGGAACAGGATCCTTGCGCAGTGGAATTTCTGAATACTTGAAGAAACATCCCATGGTAAAATCCTATCGTTTAGGGAGCTTAAAGGAAGGTGGCGATGGTGTAACCATCGTCGAATTATAAAGGAGTGGACTATGCAGCAAGAAAAACAAGCTGTCATTGAACAGATACAACAACTCGATCTAGGAATTACAGAACAAGAAATGGAAGAATGGCTTGAAATTCCGCCGAATCCAGAAATGGGAGACTATGCATTCCCTTGCTTTAAATTGGCAAAGACAATGCGAAAAGCTCCACCGGTCATTGCAAAAGAACTTGCAGAAAAAGTGAAATTAACGGATTCCATCGACAAAGTAGAAGCCAATGGACCGTATATCAACTTTTTTGTGAAACGTGCAAATCGCACGGGAACTGTTCTCGAACAAATTTTAGAAGGCGAAAACTCATACGGAACTTCGACCATGGGAGAAGGAAAGACAATTATTGTCGAATTCTCATCTACAAACATCGCGAAGCCTTTTCACATTGGACATATCCGTTCCACTGTGATTGGTAATGCCTTACGAAATATCTATGATAAATTAGGCTTTCATACGATTGCCATCAACCACTTAGGAGATTATGGAACCCAATTCGGTATGATGATTGCAGCGTACAAAAAATGGGGCGATGCCCAAGCGATCGAAAATGATCCCATTCGCGAAATGCTCAAACTCTATGTACGTTATAACCAAGAGGTAGAAAAAGATCCAGCGTACAAAGAAGAAGCGAGATATTGGTTTAAAGAACTGGAAACGGGAAATTCAGAAGCTGTCCAATTATGGAAGTGGTTTAAGGATTTGAGCTTAGTCGAATTCAATCGCGTCTATGATTTATTAGGAATTACTTTTGACTCCTATAATGGAGAAAGTTTCTATTCCGATAAAATGGACCGCGTCATCGATGAATTGACAGAGAAAGATTTGTTAGAAGAATCCGATGGTGCGATGATTGTCAACTTGGAAGAGTATGACCTTCCCCCGGCACTGATACAAAAGAGTGACGGATCGACCCTTTATATTACAAGGGATTTAGCGGCAGTCATTTACCGTCATGAAACCTACGACTTCGATAAAAATATTTACGTTGTCGGTGCTCCACAAAGCCTTCATTTTAACCAACTCTTTGCTGTCCTTGAAAAGATGGGATATGAATGCGCCAACGATTGCGTGCATATTCCCTTTGGAACGATCAGCATGGAAGATGGTGCCATGGCAACGAGAAAAGGGTTGGTTATTTTCTTAGAGGATGTATTAAATAATGCTGTCGATAAAACATTAAAGATTATCGAAGAGAGAAATGCAGATTTAGAAAACAAAGAAGAAGTGGCCAAACAAGTAGGCATTGGTGCCGTTGTCTTCCAAGAACTCTTCAACAATCGAATTAAAGACTACGTGTTTACATGGGATCGGACCTTAAACTTCGAAGGAGAAACAGGACCTTATGTTCAATACACCCATGCGAGAGCATCGAGTCTGTTGCGAAAAGAGAAGCCTAACAAAGAATTGGCAGATCTTTCCTACATCGATCAAGAAGAAGAAGCATATCGTTTAATTGGAGCCCTCAGCAATTACCCAAAAGCGATTGTGGAAGCGATGGAGAAGAACGAACCTTATATTGTTACACGTCAAGTATTAGAAATTGCGAAACAATTCAATAAATTTTATAATACAACACCCATTCTCAAGGCAGAAGAACCGGCGAAACACGCGTACCTTCTTTTGGTACAAGCAACGAAAGAAATTATCCGCGATGGACTCGCCTTATTAGGCATCCACGCACCAGAAACAATGTAATGAAATTTGAAAAAACGACCCTCGTAGGAATTAATGCGAGTTTTTCACACACAGCCTATGCAATCTATTGTCTTGCAAGGATGAAACCGAAGACCAATCTATCGATTGTCGAATCGACGACGTCGGTGCATCACGATGATTTATTGCGCCGTTTATTTGAGGAAAATGCTGATTTATATGGTTTTTCCACATATATTTGGAACATTGAGTCGATTCTTAGAATCATTCAAGACTTAAAAGTGCTTCTTCCCAATGCCAAAATTTTGCTTGGCGGTCCTGAGGTTTCTTTTGATGCTGTGAAATACATGGAAGAGTATCCGAGTATTGACTATATTTTAGCTGGAGAAGGGGAGACGAGTTTTCCTCTTCTTTTTACAGAGGATATGCAATCTGTTCCCAATCTCTATTATCGAAACCAGGGGATTCAGTCTCCGCACGTTTTTTCGGTTCCCGATTTAGCCACACTCCCACCTGTGTATCAGGACTTCACCTTCGAAAATCACAAAATGTATTACTATGAAGCGAGTAGAGGATGTCCTTACCATTGTAGTTTTTGTTTGTCCCAATCGCAAAAGGTGCGCGAAGTCCCACTCGAACAAGTCAAAGAAGAACTCACCGTTCTTGCAAATCAAAAATTGGACCGCATTAAGTTTATTGACCGAACGATGAATGCGAATCCAAAAAGATTTAAGGAAATGATCGAGTTCATTCAATCGATCGATAATGGACATACCAATTTTCATATGGAAATCCATCCAGCCGTCTTAAAAGAGAATCAAATCGAGCAGTTAAATGCCCTTCGGCCAGGACTTGTACAATTTGAAATTGGCGTCCAATCGACCAATCCAAACACGTGTGAAGAAATTTCTCGCGTAGGAAAAACAGAACAGATAGCACAAGTGGTTGCAGCCCTTAGAAAACCAGGGAATATTCACCTTCATTTAGATTTAATCGCAGGACTTCCCCATGAAAATTTACTCTCCTTTGGAAAATCTTTTGATGATGTAATGGCCATGCAGCCCCACAAATTGCAGTTGGGATTTTTAAAACTTCTCCATGGAACGAAATTAAGAGAAGAGAAGAAAAAGTTTGGAATCATTCATACGAAAACCGCACCCTATGAAGTCTTACAAACAGACGATATCAGTGCCTCTGAATTATACTTTTTACACGATGTCGCAAAACTTGTCGATCTTTTATATAATGAACAGTGGTTAGAAAAAACACTCCTTCTCCTAAAAGAACAAACGGGGGGATGGTGGACCTTATTTTCTCAATTAGCCATCTATTTCAAAGAGCATTTATCCAGAAATGTTTCGAAAGATGCTTGGTATGATTTGCTTTTTACATTTGGAAGGCATGTGGGAATCGATGAAGAAATTATCAAAGACTTTCTTCATTTTGATGCATATGTGCACCGGGCAAAACAACCGAAGGGAAACATCGTGAAAATGCGCCCACTCACCATGGAAGAATTTAAGGAAGAAAGCGTTCAAAATGCCCTGAAAAAGAAATGGGGAGAAGTTTCTTCGTTATATAAGAAAACGAGGCGTTATGATTTTTCCTATGAGGTTCATTCGTATGAAGAAAATAAAGTGAAGAAAAACAGGCACAGTCTCCTTTTTATCGACGGAGAATTTGTGGAAATTGAAGAGAAAGGAAATCTATGGACTATATAAAAGACATTGGCCTTATCTTAAATGAAGGTCTTCATAAGTTACCAAACTATTTGCGTTATATTCCTTTGATGGTAGCTATACAAGTTGTCGTGTCTCTTCTCATGGAAGGATCTCTCTTAGTGATTGGAGGGATTGGCGTCGTAGGGGGGATTCTCCTAGCGATCATCCGGGCAGGACTCTATTCTTTATACCTATTTGGTTTGCGTCACGCGATGGATTTAAATAATTATAAGTCGATGCGAATCCAAGAAGGGCTTATGTACCATTTTAGAGACGTATACGTCGCTTTTTTTGTCATTTATATTTTGCAATTACTTGCATCAACGGTAGGTATTCCATATTTTGACTTGATTTTAATGGTCGTATTCAGTGCTCTCCCTGAAGCCATTTATTTAGGGACAAGCTATGGTTTTGATAATTTGACAGAAGCCTTGGAATTTATCAAAGAAAACTGGTATTTTTGGATTCCCCTCACTTTTTTGATGGGAGCTGCTCTTTCTGCTGTTGGATATGGCACGACCTTATTTGTTCCCATACTATTTGGTCGACTGAATGCAACTTTCATTGTGCGAACCATCTTACACTTACTCTTATGGACAATCTTTGCGCTCATACGAGGGGTACTCTTTAAAATTATGTATCAATCATCGATGCGTAAACGAAAATATATGTCGAGGTTCTATTCATGAGAAAATGGATACACCCCTATCGGCAACAAGCATTAGACCAGCTCTCTTTTCTAGAAGTAAGTAAAGGAACTTTTATAAAAGGTAGTGGTGACCAAGCACTTTTACCGGTATATTCGCCACGACTCATACAATACATGAAAAAAGGGGATGAAAATGTTGTACCGGCAAATCTCTTTTATGAAGGAATGGTCATCTTACTTGCAGCAGATCCCAATTTTGAAAGCGCGGGTCTCTATATTCGTATCTTAGGGCAAGAAGAAAATCTATTACAACAATTAAAAGAAAGTGCAGCAGTCATTCAAGAAACGGACGCAGTCGTAGGCGCGAGTTTTGCAATTCTCATCTTAGATTTAGACCCAAAAGATGTTTCTTCTTTAATTTATTTACTCCTTAGGTATCACGCAGAGCAGATGATGGGTGAAGTAAATGCGGTACTTGATGAGTTACTGACCATCGATCGGGAAAAAATAGAGACGGATGATTTAGAGCTTATGGCTGCCTTCTTGATCCAAAAAAACCGGAAAGAAGAAGCAGGGTCCCTCTTTTCGTATATCGATGGGCAAAGAAAAGAAGAGATGAGTGAAGAGGGAAGACAGATTTATCAAGAACTTCTTACAGAAAAAAGTAACCGTGCTATGCAACAAGCACTCAATCAACAAAACTTTGATGGAGCCGTAAAAATTTTTACAGAAATTCCGCAACAAAACCGTACGCCCCTTCATTACTTTTATTACGGAGAGGCCCAACAAGGCCTCGGTCATTTCCCCCAAAGCATTGTGAGTTTAACAAAAGCCATGGAAGGTGGAATCCACAAAAGTGATCTGTACAACGATTTAGCAATTGCCTACTACTTAAGTCAACAAGTAGAGCAAGCAGCGGAAGTTGTAGAAGAAGGACTAACTCATTTTTCAACGGATGAAAATTTACTTTATAATGGTGTTGTTTATTCTTTACAATTAGAAAAGGAAGAAAAGGCAAAACATTATTTAAAACAATTGCAAAAAATCGAAATTAAAGATGGAGAAATCGCTGCAAGTGTAGAAGAGTTAAGCCGATATATGAAAGATTAAACCGCTAATTTTAGCGGTTTATGTTTTATGTAAAAGAAATTTCAAAGAAAAGTGAAAAAAGTGTTGACAAGGGGAAATAAACTTGGTATTATAAACAA
>CAMDZK010000023.1 GCA_945910665.1 uncultured Peptostreptococcaceae bacterium | reverse complement strand
TAGGTATATAATAAGATTTGTCTGACCCATTTATAAAGACAAATTTTTCATTCGTTGGATAAAGATTCTAAGAAAATGAACCAAACATTTGGTCATTTTCTCGATTTTTATCTCGAATGAAGGAAAGGAGAAATTATGAGAAACAAGAAAGTCGTCTACGTTTTTCTCGTTTTGATGGCGCTTACCTTCATTGGAAGTTTCTTATTGCCTGGACAAGAACACCATCTCAGTTTATCGGAATCAATGCGGGATGCAGTATTGCATGAAGAAAATAAGGTATCTCTATTTGGCATTATGGAAGTAAATCCTGCCTACATTTCGTCACTGCTTATCACCGGTGCAATTTTACTTTTTGCCCTTGTGGTTCGTATTTTCGTCATTCCAAAATTTAAAAGAGTTCCTGGTCGTTTCCAACTCGTTTTAGAAACGATTGTCAAATTCTTTGTAGATATGGCAAAAGAAAATAGTCCCCATAAAAACTGGATTTTGGGAGCATACATTTTTTCAGCGGGAATTTACATTTTTACAAGTACAATTTTTGAACTCTTTGGTTTGCAATGGCTTAGCACTCTTGGACATTCAATCACATTGCCAGCGCCAATGTCAGATATTAACGCGGCCATTGCAATGGGTGTAACATCGTATCTATTCATCATGTTTAGTGGTATCGCAACCCATGGTATTAAGGGAGCTGGTAAAGCGCTCAAAGATTTTTCACTTCCCATTTCCATGAGTTTTCGTCTTTTCGGTGCCTTAGTCAGTGGACTGCTCGTCACAGATCTCGTGTACCATCAAATCTTTTTAAGTTTTGTACTTCCTGTCGTCGTGGCTGTACTCTTTACTTTAATTCACGCCTTGATTCAGGCGTATGTTCTCACGATTCTCACGTCCATTTACTATGGAGAATCAACTGAAATTCATACAAAAAAAATAAAAACGAAGCAGGCTGTACCTGCCGTTGAATAATTGGAGGAAACTATGAAAAAAAATATTATGATTGCATTGGCTCTTTTAGGCGTTGCTCTTCTTTTTGTCATGCCTTCGCAGATTGCCTTCGCAGCGGATGCGGCAAATGCTGCTGCGGCAGAGGCACAAAGTGAAATTGTCTTTGGGAAATCTCTCGGAGCGGGGATTGCAATTGCCCTTACAGGGATTGCTGGTGCGATTGCCATTGGTTTAGCTATTGCAAAAGCCGTCGATGCAATTGCCCGTCAACCGGAAGCGGAAAGTAAAATTAGATCCTTATTTATGTTAGGGATTGTATTTATTGAAACCGTCGTTATTTATGCACTTATCGTAGCAATCTTGATCATCTTCGTATTGTAGGAGGGAAACTATGCCATTAAATATCAATTGGCAGCAAATTCTCCTGCACGCATTTAACTTCCTCATTCTCACATTTGGATTGTACTGGTTTTTATATGCTCCTATACGTAAATTTATAGAGGAGCGAGAAAAGCTCTACAGAAATCGTGAAATTGAGACTGAACAAAAGCTAAATGATGCACAAGTCTTACTGGACGAACACAAAGCTCAGTTGGATGGACTGCAACAAGAGATGCAAGCCTATAGCGATAAAGTACGAAAAGAAACCAACGAAAAAGTTCAAGAACGCATTGAAAATGCGAGAAAACAAGAGATGCAGATTCTTCAAGAAGCTCATAATACTGCTCTTCGCCAAAAGCAACTCATGATGGAAGAAGCAAAACAAGAAATGCGTGAGTTTGCATTGGAAACAGCAAAACGTATTACTACGGGCGATCAAGAAGATATGTATGATGACTTCTTGGAGCATGTAGACAATGAATAAAAATAAAAATTTATGTCTCATTGCGATTATCGAAAGTAAAGTCGCTCCCACGGAGTCACAAGCGAATAAAATTCAAAAATTTCTTGAAAACAAATATCATGAGGAAATTGAGCTTCACTGGCATGAAGATGAAAATATCAATGGTTTTGTATTAACGGTAGCCGACGATATTTATGACTGGACAGTGGAAGGAAAGCTTAATCAATTAAAGGAATACATCACTTCCCTCGACAAAGAGCAAAAAGATGTGATTCCGCTCATAACGGAAAACATAAAAAATTGGGCACCAGAAGCGGAAGCGCAAGAAGCAGGCGTCGTTGAACGTGTCGGTGATGGAATTGCTGTCGTTTCCGGATTAAGTAAAGTGTATTACGGAGAAATTCTTATTTTTTCAGAAGGCATTCGTGGAATGATTTTGGATATCCAAAAAGAAGAAATTGGTTGTGTTCTCTTTGGAGACGATGAACCTATCACTGCCGGAAGCTTTGTTTATCGTACGAAAAAAACTGCAGGCATTGGTGTCGGTAAAAATGTCCTAGGTCGCGTTGTGAACGCGTTAGGTGTTCCCATTGATGGAAAAGGGGATGTTGTTACCCAAGACTATTATCCAGTAGAACGAGAGGCCCCAGGAATCTTAGCGCGACAACCTGTATACAAACCAATGGAAACTGGACTTCTTGCGATTGATAGTATGTTTCCAATCGGTCGAGGTCAAAGGGAATTGATTATTGGAGACCGCCAAACGGGAAAAACTGCGATTGCCTTGGATACCATCGTCAATCAAAAGGGAAAAAATGTCGTTTGTATCTACGTAGCCATTGGTCAAAAGGCGAGTTCTGTTGCCCAATTGGTCGAAAATCTACAACAAAAAGGCGCAATGGATTATACGACTGTCGTCTGTGCGACTGCCAGTGACTCCGCTGCGATGCAATACATGGCACCTTATGCGGGAACTGCCATCGCTGAGTATTTTATGCATCGCGGAGAAGATGCTCTCATTATCTACGATGACTTATCAAAACATGCCATTGCCTACCGTTCCATTAGTTTGCTTTTAGAGCGCTCACCTGGTCGTGAAGCGTATCCTGGTGACGTGTTCTATTTGCACAGTCGTCTATTAGAACGTTCCGCTCAATTAGATGATTCTCACGGTGGAGGTTCCATTACAGCACTTCCTATTGTCGAGACGCAAAGTGGTGATGTTTCTGCGTACATCCCAACGAATATTATTTCCATTACTGATGGTCAGATTTTCTTGGAAAGCGAACTATTCTTTGCGGGTCAACGTCCCGCCGTCAATGTGGGGCTTTCTGTCTCCCGAGTTGGAGGAGACGCGCAGACCCAAGCCGTAAAAAAAGCCTCAGGAACCTTGCGTATTGACTTAGCACAGTATCGCGAAATGGAAGTGTTCACGCAGTTCGCTTCTGACTTAGACGAGGCGACAAAACGGCAACTTCGCTATGGACAAGGACTAATGGAACTCTTAAAACAGCCTCAATACGAGCCCTATAAACAACACGAACAAGTCATTATTCTCGTCGTCAGTTTGTCTGGTTTATTGACGGATATTCCACGCTCTCGCATCCAAGAAGTGATGCATGATTTAATGGATTACATCAAACATCATGCGGAGAGTCTCATGAAACATATCGATGAAACGGGCGAATGGAGTTCCGATGTGAAAGATGAAATTCTTTCCTTGGCGAAACAACGCTTGAAAGAACGTAATGAAGTACATTAAGGAGGGAGAGCATGGCGAGTGCGAAAGAAATAAAATCGCGGATTAAAAGCGTAAAAGACACGCGTAAAATCACCAATGCCATGTATTTGATTGCCTCTACAAAATTGCGTCGTGCCAAAGCAGACTTAGAGCAATCGCTTCCGTATTTTACTGCATTGCGTGAAGAAATTAAACGAATCTTCCGTACACTCAAAGAGGTGGAAAGTGAGTATTTCTACCCAGTCAATTTGGATGAATTTGAAGAAGGAACCTATGGTGTATTAGCAATCACCGCCGATAAAGGTTTGGCTGGTAGCTACAATAGTGATGTGATTAAAGAAGCGCTCAGACTTCGCGATGCGAGTGATGAAGATACGATTTTATACGTGATTGGTGAATACGGACGTCATTATTTTGAACGGAATCATATCGAAACGGCCGATTTTTACTATAGTGGTCAAGATCCGACAATGGACTTAGCGAGACAAATTACGGAAGAACTTCTCGAAGATTATCAAACCGGTCGCATCAAAAAATTGTTCGTCGTGTTCACGGATTCTGAGAATAATCCGGAAGGGGATGCCCTTTCCACAAGGCTTCTTCCTTTTCATCGAGATTATTTTGATGATGATAAAAGAAAAGCAGAGCGCCCTGTGGAAGGTGACTTTATATTTAGTCCTTCCATCAAAGAAGTGTTAGACAAAGTCATCGAAAGTTATATTTCAGGCTTCATATACGGGGCTCTCATCAGTAGTTTTTCTTCCGAACAAACATCGAGAATGAATGCAATGCACAACGCAAACGAAAATGCGGATGAAATTCTCGCTGACTTATCACTTGAATATAATCGTGTTCGTCAAGCGGCAATTACGCAAGAAATAACAGAAATTAGCGCTGGTGCGAAAGCCCAGAAGAATAAATAGAAGGGAGACGTGTGATTACAATGCATATACTTGGAAAAATAACAGCGATCGCAGGTCCGGTTATCGATGTGCAGTTTCCTCCACACCAAATTCCCAACATCAAAGAAGCGCTCACCGTCAATGTAAATGGCGAAGAGCGCGTCATGGAGGTCGCTCAGCATATTGGGCATAACTCCGTCCGTTGCATTATGCTTGCTGATAGTAATGGATTATCGAAAGAAGTGGACGTCGTCCGTAATGGTCAACAAATTCGTGTTCCTGTAGGGGAACAGGTCCTCGGTCGCATGTTTAATGTACTTGGACAAGCCATTGATGGAAAGACCACACCATTAAGTAAACATACGTGGAATATACACCGAAAAGCACCCTCTTATGAGAATCAAAGTCCCGCGATTGAAATTCTCGAAACGGGAATCAAAGTTATTGACCTTTTGGAACCCTATCCAAAGGGAGGAAAAATTGGACTTTTCGGCGGAGCAGGTGTTGGAAAAACTGTACTCATACAAGAATTAATTCATAATGTCGCCATGGAACACGGTGGATATTCTATTTTTACTGGTGTAGGAGAGAGAAGTCGTGAAGGAAATGACTTATGGCTCGAAATGCAAGAGAGTGGTGTTTCTGAAAAAACGGCTCTTGTATTTGGTCAAATGAACGAGTCACCTGGTGTTCGTATGCGCGTAGGCCTATCGGGACTCACAATGGCAGAATATTTTCGTGATGAAATGAATCAAGACGTGCTCTTGTTCATCGATAATATATTCCGCTTTGTACAAGCTGGTTCGGAAGTATCTACACTTTTAGGTCGTATGCCTTCTGCTGTAGGGTATCAACCGACACTCGCAGAAGAAATGGGACAATTACAAGAGCGCATTACGTCAACAAAGACGGGTTCAATCACATCAGTGCAAGCAGTATACGTTCCGGCGGATGACTTAACAGACCCTGCGCCTGCAACGACCTTTAGCCACTTAGATGCAACGACCGTTCTTAGCCGTAAAATCGCCGAGCAAGGATTATACCCTGCAGTAGACCCACTAGCGTCCACTTCCCGTATCTTACAACCAGAACTTGTCGGAGAAACCCACTATAAAGTAGCGCGCAGCGTACAAGAGTATTTACAAAAATACAATGAACTGCAAGATATTATTGCCATCCTCGGTATGGATGAACTCAGTGAGGAAGACCGAGCGGTCGTGTATCGGGCACGTAAGATTCAACGTTTCTTATCGCAGCCAACACACGTTGCGGAAAAATTCACAGGAAAACCAGGGGAATACGTACCACTTCAAGAGACGATCCGCGGTTTTTCGATGATCCTTGATGGTACGATGGACGAATATCCAGAAATGGCATTCTTTAATGTTGGAACGATTGAACAGGTGATCGAGAAAGCAAAAACGTTGGAGTAATGTGAAATGAAAGAATTTACATTACATGTTTTAGCAGCGGACCGCGTGTTTTATAATGGACCGTGTGTTTCTATTTCAGCTCCCGCATCTGATGGTGAGTTTGGTGTACTGGCAAATCACGAAAATACGATTATTGCAATTATCCCCGGCACCATTCGATTTAGGACGCCTGAAGGAAACGAACATAAAGCGGTCGTTTCTCAAGGAGTGATGAAAATTGAAAACAACGATGTGTTGGTTTTAGTCCATTCCTGTGAACGACCGGAAGACATCGACCGCGTGCGTGCAGAACGCGCTTTAGAGGAAGCCATGCGTCAATTGAAACAAAAACAATCAAAAAGAGAATACCACATCGCACAAGCTAATTTGGCAAGAGCCTTAAGTCGATTAAAGAACCATAAAAAACCGTAGACGCTACGGTTTTTTTATTACACAATATCTAGTGTTTTTTCTATGTTTCGTGAATACATACACCGATATAGGGTATGTATTGAAGAGCTAATGAACAAGGAGAAATTATGGAAATTAAAAAAAGAGATGGGCGGATTGTTCCTTTTGATCGAACAAAAATAGAACAAGCCATAGAAAAAGCATATGCATCTTTAGGAAGATATGAAATGGATGCTGAAATCGATGCGATGGCTGTGCATATTGAACAGATGATTATCGACAAGTTTCCTTCGGATCATATTGTGACTGTGGAAGAAGTCCAAGATTTAGTAGAAATTACTCTCATTGAAAATAAACAGTATGAAGTGGTCAAAGCGTATATTTTATACCGTGCGCAACACAATATGACGAGAAAAGTCGTCCAAAAGTTTGAAGAGCATATTCATGATGAGGCTGTTATTTCAATGATTCGCGATATTCAAAACGACTATGACAGAAGCCACTATGATATTGAACAATTATATTTGAAATTTTATAGCTTTTTGAAACCTGATTTTACAGATCAACAGACGCTCCAAGCACTCATCAAAGCGGGAGCAGAATTAACGAGCAAAGAAGCGCCCAATTGGGAATATATCGCTGCGCGCTTTTTAGCCTACGATAATGAACAAAAAATAAAAGAACAGTGCAAAAAGCGTGGCATCCATTCCTTTTATGAAAAAATCCATGTATTGACACAAGAAAATTTGTACGGCAAGTATATGCTCGAAAACTATACAGAAGAAGAAATTAAAGATTTAGAAGCATATCTTGACAATTCAAGGGACAAACTTTTCACTTACGCTGGTCTCGATCTTGTCGTGAAGCGCTATCTCATACACGATGCGGAAGGCAATAATTTGGAGACCATTCAGGAGATGTTCATGGGTATCGCCATGCATTTAGCGATTCCTGAAAACAAAGGAAAAGTGCAATTTGCCAAATCGCTATATGATATTTTATCCACGTTAAAAGTCACGATGGCAACACCCACCATGAGCAATGCGAGAAAGCCATTCCACCAACTTTCTTCATGCTTTATTGATACCGTTCCAGATTCACTCGATGGCATTTACCGTTCCATCGATAATTTCGCCCAAGTTTCTAAACACGGGGGTGGAATGGGTCTCTATTTTGGGAAAGTTCGTGCGAATGGATCAGACATACGAGGCTTCAAAGGCGTTGCAGGAGGTGTGCTTCGCTGGGTGCGTTTAGCGAATGATACTGCCGTTGCTGTCGATCAATTAGGAGTACGACAAGGTTCAGTGGCTGTATATTTAGATGCATGGCATAAAGATGTACCCGAATTTCTACAACTTCGTACGAATAATGGTGATGACCGTCAAAAAGCTCATGATGTATTTCCTGCCATTTCTTATCCGGACCTTTTCTGGCAATTGGCGAAGGACAATATTGACGCCACATGGTATATGTTTGACCCTCACGAAGTGAAACAAGTGATGGGGTACAAATTAGAAGATTCGTATGGAGAAGAATGGGAGAGAAAATATTACGACTGCGTCAGACATCCGATGCTTTCTAAACGTACAATGTCTGTGAAAGATATGGTCCGATTAATCATTCGTTCCATGACGGAAACAGGAACGCCCTTTACTTTCTATCGCGATGCCGTCAACGAAGCAAATCCTAATAAACACAAAGGGATGATTTATTCGTCTAATCTCTGTACGGAAATTATGCAAAACATGCGAGAAATTGAAACAGTATCGACGGCTACCTCTGAGAATGAAGAAGATACGATCGTAACGACACAGACAAAAGCAGGGGACTTTGTCGTTTGTAATCTCGCATCGTTAGTCCTTGGGAATATTCGCCTAGAAGACCCTGAAGAGATGGAGCGCGTGATTTCTACGGTTGTGCGCGCATTAGACAATGTCATCGATTTAAATTATTATCCTGTCCCTTACGCAGAAATTACGAATCAAAAATATCGAGCCATTGGCCTTGGTTCTTCGGGGTATCACCACGCCCTCGTACAACGTGGCATTTCCTTCTCTTCTGAAGAACATTTAGAATTTATGGATAAAGTGTACGAAGATATCAATTACTATGCGATTGAAGCGAGTAATCGCATTGCGCAAGAAAAAGGAAACTATGTGTATTTTGAAGGCTCTGAGTGGGAAGACGGTACCTATTTTGAGAGAAGGGGTTACGAATCTCCCCGTTGGGATGCATTAAAAGAGAAAGTGCATGAGGGTGGCATGCGCAATGCATACCTTTTAGCGATAGCACCCACAGGTTCAACATCAATCATTGCAGGGACCACAGCTGGAGTGGACCCTGTGATGAAACGTTTCTTTTTAGAAGAAAAGAAAGGATCGATCATCCCACGAGTCGCTCCTGGGTTAAACACAAAAACATTCTGGACCTATGAAAACGCCCACGAAGTGGACCAACACTGGGTCATCCGGTCTGCGGGGGTTAGACAGCGCCATATTGACCAAGGACAGTCGGTTAATTTATATATCACTAGTGAGTATACGATGCGTCAAATTTTAGAACTTCTCATTGCAGGTTGCGAAGAAGGATTGAAATCTCTATACTATATTCGAGGGAAATCCCTAGAAGTCGAAGCTTGTGAAACCTGTTCTTCATAGGAGGAAAAATATGGAATTAAAAAGAAAAGCACTATTTAACGCTGCGGGTGATGTTGCCTTGACGAAACGCAGAATGATCAATGGAAATACGACGAATTTAAACGATTTTAATAATATTAAATACACATGGGTATCGGACTGGTATCGCACAGCGATGAATAATTTCTGGATACCTGAAGAAATTAACATGAATCAAGACATCAAAGACTACCGTCAACTCGATTCTTATGAAAAAAACGCCTATGATAAAGTTCTATCATTTCTCGTGTTTTTGGATAGTATTCAAACGGCGAATCTACCAAATATAGGCGATTACACGACAGCCAATGAAATCAATCTCTGCTTGACGATTCAGGCCTACCAAGAAGCCATTCATTCTCAATCGTACTCCTATATTTTGGATACGATTGCAAGCCCTGAAGAACGGACGGATATTTTGTATCAATGGCGAGATGATGAACATCTCTTAAAAAGAAATCAATTTATTGGAGATATTTACAATAATTTTGTCGAAAATCCTACGCGGGAAAATTACATGAAATCAGTGATGGGGAATTACATCCTCGAAGGAATTTATTTCTATTCTGGTTTTATGTTCTTCTACAATCTTGGTCGAATGGGGAAAATGCCTGGAACTGTGCAAGAGATTCGCTATATCAACCGAGATGAAAATACGCATCTATGGCTTTTTAGAAATATGATTGTGGAACTCAAAAAAGAAGAACCAGATTTATTTACAGAAGAAAAAATCGAAGCGTATAAAGAAATGATTCGCGAAGGGGTGCACCAGGAAATTGAATGGGCGAAATATGCGATTGGAAACCATATCCAGGGTTTGACGATGCAAATGGTGTCTGATTACATCGAGTATTTAGGAAATCTTCGTGCGAGAGGCATTGGATTTGGAAATTTATTTGATCGAAATATCGATGAACCGAACTCCATGCAATGGGTGGCAAAATACGCGGACCCCAATGAAATCAAAACTGATTTCTTTGAGGGAAAAGTGACTGCCTATAGTAAGTCTTCTGTCTTTGAAGATGATTTATAAAGTACGTTTCTAGAGAGGGATTTCGTTCTCTCTCTTTTTAGTTTATTCTAATGCAAGGGATTTCATTCTTTCGATTTAAAATATGGTATACTAAAGTAGAGGTGGTACGATGATTGAATTAATCAGTGTTTCTAAACAATATGCAAAATCGGGTACATACGCTGTAAAAGATGTAAATTTGGCCATTCCATCGGGAGAAATCTTTGGTTTTTTAGGGCCAAATGGAGCTGGAAAAACGACGACAATCAACATGAT
>CAMDZK010000022.1 GCA_945910665.1 uncultured Peptostreptococcaceae bacterium | reverse complement strand
TGGGGGAAGGCTCATCCATCTTACCTACGATGGGATTTTTGAAGAAGTACTTGATTCTTTAGGGGAAATGCCTTTACCGCCTTATATTACAGAGCGATTAGAGGATAAAGACCGCTATCAAACCGTCTATGCGAAACACGCCGGAAGTGCTGCTGCCCCCACTGCTGGGCTCCATTTCACGCCGGAGATGCTCGTATCTTTACGTGAGAAAGGGGTCCGAATCGCTCCGTTAACTCTTCACGTGGGCTTAGGTACGTTTCGTCCTGTCAAGGTACACGATATCTCGTCCCATAAAATGCATGAAGAATGGTATCACATCGATAAAGATGTGGTAGATACGATCCAACAGGCGAAAAAGCGTGGGAATCGAATCTTTGCCGTAGGTACGACGACTATACGTGTACATGAAACGATTCGGACCGCTCTTCTTACCAACGACCCTCAAGAATATACAGGATGGACCGCTTTATTTGTTACTCCAGGATTTTCTTTCCATGTAGTCGATGCGCTCCTAACCAATTTCCATTTACCAAAATCCACACTCATGATGCTTGTGAGTGCTTTTTCATCCAGAGAATTTATTCTCCACGCCTATGAAGAAGCGCAAAACGCAGGTTTTCGCTTTTTTAGCTTTGGTGACTGCATGTTACTTACGAAAGGATTTCTATGAAATTTACACTGCATAAAACTGAAAAAAATTCAAAAGCCCGCATTGGAACCATCGAGACACCTCATGGAACCATTGAAACGCCTGTCTTCATGCCAGTAGGCACGCGGGCTACTGTCAAAACGATGACGCCCGAAGAATTAAAAGAAATTGATGCTGAAATTATTCTGGGAAATACGTACCACTTATATTTAAAACCAGGCATGGATGTAATGGAGAAAATGGGTGGTTTGCATAAGTTTATGCATTGGGATGGTCCCATTTTAACCGATAGCGGTGGTTTTCAAGTGTTTAGTTTATCAAATATTCGAAAAATTACAGAGGAAGGGGTCACCTTCCGTTCCCATATCGATGGTTCTAAACATTTTATTGGACCAGAAGAGTCCATGAAAATTCAACACACGCTAGGTTCCGATATCATTATGGCCTTTGATGAATGTGCTCCTTACCCTGCATCGTATGAATACATTGAGAAATCCATGCACCGCACGACAAGGTGGGCCAAACGATGTAAAGACTATCATGGAGAGAAAGAGGACCAAGCCCTTTTTGGAATTGTTCAAGGAGGGATGTACAAGGACTTGAGAAAAATTTCTGCCGAGGATTTAGTTGCCCTTGATTTTCCAGGGTATGCGATTGGTGGATTGAGCGTGGGAGAACCCTTGGAAATCATGAAAGATATCCTTGATTACACAACGAACTTTCTTCCCGAAAATAAACCACGGTACCTTATGGGTGTAGGAACGCCTGATTATCTCTTTGAAGCGGTGCGCTTTGGTGTCGATATGGCAGACTGTGTACTTCCGACGCGCATTGGTAGAAATGGTACGGTTTTTACAAAGCACGGACGCTTGGTGATTCGAAACGCAAAGTACAAAGTAGACGACAGACCCCTCGACCCACATTGTGACTGTTATGTCTGCAAGAATTACAGCCGCGGCTACATTCGTCATTTATTTAATGTTGATGAAATTCTAGGACTACGATTAGCGAGTTATCATAATTTATATTTTCTCATCAACATGATGAAAAATATTCGTCATGCAATTAAAGAAGAGGTATTTATGGAGCATCGTAAAGAATTCTATACAAACTATGGATATTCTTTGGATGAATGATGTATAATAGTTAAAAAGGAGGGTTTCAATGCCACAAGAACAATTAGGTACAATTTATCCGTTTTTTATGATGATTGTCGTCTTTGTTTTCTTCTATTTCTTCGCGATTCGACCGCAAAAGAAAAGAGAAAAACAAATGACCGAAATGCGCAATGCTTTAAAAGTTGGAGACCGTGTCGTCACCATCGGGGGCATTCGAGGCAAGGTCACGAAAGTCGGCACTGATTATCTTACCTTGGAAGTGAGCAATCAAAAAACCACGGTAGAATTTATGAAATGGGCAGTCGGCTCTGTAGAAAATGTCGACGAAACTACCGTTGCTCAACGAAACGCGGCGTCAAAAGAAACTGAAGTAATCATCGAAGAAGACGCTGAATAATCCATTTTGGAGGCTACAATGAAACATATTAAAATTGTAAAGAAGCCAACCGTTCGTGATACGAACAAACATATCGCCTGTGGCGAATGTCAAACTTCTTGCCAATCTGCTTGCAAAACATCTTGCACAGTTGGAAATCAACATTGCGAAAGTAAGAATTAAAAGTGGTGGTTTATCCGCTACTTTTTTTCTTTCATAAGGAGAGTTTATGATTTATACCTTTTCTACACTCGGTAGAAATATCGTTTATGATACACAAACAGAATCTATTTTGGCAGTGGATCCACTTGCCTTTCATATAATTGAACAAATCGGTGATGATAAAAGTACGATTGTTGCATCGCTAAAAAATGAGTATTCAGTGGAAGCAATCGAAGAGACCTACGAAGAAATTATGCAATTGGTAGAGGATGGAATTCTTTCTTTAACCGAAGAAATTTCAATAGGTGAAATCACCTATCCAAAACCTGTGATTAAAGCCATGTGTCTCCACATTTCCCATGATTGCGACTTACGTTGCAAATATTGTTTCGCCTCGCAAGGCGACTTCCATGGCGATCGCTTACTCATGAGCGAAGAAACGGGAAGAAAAGCCTTAGAATTCCTCGTAGAAAATAGTGGAAATCGAAGAAATTTAGAAGTAGATTTCTTTGGTGGAGAACCACTTATGAACTTTGATGTGGTCAAAACACTTACTTTATATGGGCAAGAGCTCAATGAAAAGTACGATAAAAACATTCGCTTTACGATTACGACGAATGGCCTCCTTTTAGATGATGAGAAAATAGACTTCATTAACGAACACATGGTAAACGTCGTCATGAGTTTAGATGGTCGCGAACAAGTGCATGACCGCATGCGACCGACTGTGAATGGCAAAGGCTCCTATGAAATTGTAAAGAATAATTTTAAGCGCCTATTAGAAAAAAGAGGCGATAAAGATAGTTATATTCGAGGTACATTTACAAAATATAATCTCGACATTGACAAAGATGTCCTCCATTATTTTGATGAAGGGTTTCAGTCCGTTTCCATGGAGCCTGTGGTTACTGACGAAAGTCTCGATTATGCCATTCAAAAAGAAGATATACCAGAAGTTCTCGATGCGTATGAACGATTAGCGGTTGCGTATAAGAAACGCAAAGATGAAAATCCAGATTTACAATTTTTCCATTTTATGGTGGATTTAACGGATGGTCCTTGTCTTGCTAAAAAACGTTCTGGTTGCGGCGCCGGTGTTGAATATGTCGCTATCACACCTTTAGGAGAAATCTATCCTTGCCATCAGTTCGTTGGAGAGGAAGATTTCATTTTAGGAACGCTGGATTCAGGGATAGTGAATACTGCAATTACTGAATCCTTTGCAAAAGCACGCGTCGACGAAAAAGAAGCCTGCCAAAGCTGCTGGAACCAAAATTTCTGCAGCGGTGGATGTCACGCAAATGCCTACTATAACAATGGCTCCATTTTAAAGCCTTATACCATTGGCTGTGAGATGCAGAAGAAACGCACTGAATGTGCATTAGCGATTCAAATCGACGACGATGAAATTTAATTGGAGATTACGAGAACAAAATGGAGAGCCAACAAGACTCTCCATTCCAAAATATTTAGACCGCATTCTTACAGGGCGTGGTTTTTTGACCGATGCAGAGAAGGAGTCTTTTTTAGATCCTTCTCTTATTGTATTGCATGATCCTTTTCTTCTCAAAGGAATGGACAAAACCGTTGAACGCTTAAAAACAGCCTTTGTAAACATAGAAAAAGTATTGATTCTAGGAGATTACGACATGGACGGAATCTCTGCCACTTCCATTTATATGAAAACTCTACAAACGCTCGGATTTCAGTGTCAATTCCATATTCCACACCGCGTAGAAGAAGGCTATGGTTTTCAGAAGAAACACGTGGATTTGGCAAAAGAAATCGGTGCTTCTGTGATACTAACCTGTGATAATGGGATTCAGTCTTTTGATGCTGTAGATGTAGCTAACCAAGAGGGAATTGATGTACTGATAACTGATCATCATCTTCCAAAAAATGAGGGAGAGGATATTCTTCCAGAGTCTTACGCAATCGTCAACCCGCACCAAATAAATTGCACGTACCCATTTAAAGAACTTTCCGGTGCCGGTGTCTCTTTGAAAATTGCACAAGCACTGTGGCAAGAATTAAGAGAAGATAAAATTCCACCCATACTCTTTGGCTATGCAGCACTGGGTACTCTGGGCGATATCATGCAATTAACGGAAGAAAATCGAAGACTTGTGACGATTGGACTTCTCGCATTAAATACATGCCCCACTGCAGGATTAGAAGCTCTCATACAAGCCCTTAAAATCTATGGACCCATCACAGAACATGAAGTAGGTTTTCAATTAGCACCTACACTTAACGCAGCGGGTCGATTGGACCATGCCAATATTGCCGCCAAACTTCTATTAACTGACAATCCGCTCAAAGGAAAAGAGTATTCTGAACACTTAATCAAATTGAACAAAAAGAGAAAAGTTATGACAGAGAAAGCCTTTGATGATGCATTAGACATAATACAAATCGATGAAAGTCTCTTTCGTACCATCGTGTATTTAAAAAATTGTCATGAGAGTCTTTTAGGCATTGTCGCAGGACGATTAAAAGATAAATTCCAAAGGGATGCCTATGTATTTACTGACGCCAGGGAAGAAGGCTATTTAAAGGCTTCTGGACGCGGATTTGGGGAAGGGTCTATGATTGAAGATTTAAAACAGGTTGATTCTCTCCTGCATCAATTTGGCGGACATACGAGTGCTGCCGGCCTTACCCTTTCGAAAGAACATTTCTCAGACTTTAAAAAAGCCATGGAAGAAGAAATCGAGCCGATGAAAAGAGGCAAAGAAGATCTATTCATCGATTTTCCTATAGAAATAAAATACATCAGTTCACATTTACTTCAAGAAATTGATGCAATGAAACCTTTTGGCGAAGGAAATCCGCAGGTCGTCTTCGCATCGAAGCAAGTACAGCTGATTGGATTGAAAGTTTTGGGTAAAAACAAGAGTACATTACAATTTGTTTTTGCCGCAGGGAATCAAAGGATCAAAGGCATACAGTTTCGAGGGATCGAAGAGACGTTGCGCTATCTCTATAGCACTTACGGGATTGTCGTGGAAGATGTATTTGATCGACAGGGCGATGGGATATCCATCGACATCTGTTATCACTTGCAAGTGAATGAATTTGCAGGTAAAAAATCGCTTCAGCTGCAGATTATCGACGTCCATTAAGTTGTAATCAATCAAATTTTTGATATAATTAGAACAAATTGTAGGAAGGAGGCCGCAGGATGATCAAGGAACTACTGAAAAAAATTCATGCATACAATCCAGATTTTGATGAAGACCGTATCGTGGATGCTGTCCACTTTCAAGAAGAAGCACATGCAGGTCAAAAGCGTGCCTCTGGTGAACCTTACAGTATTCATCCGATGCATGTTGCCTTGCTTTTAACTGACTTAAATATGGATGAAGACACCATCATCGCTGGACTGTTACACGATGTATTAGAAGATACAGATTATACCTTTGAATACGTAGAAAATCGTTTTGGACACGATGTAGCCGTTCTCGTCGATGGTGTAACAAAATTAAAGAAAATTCAATTTAAATCCAAACAAGAAAACCAGGCAGAAAATATCCGTAAAATGGTGATGGCAATGTCGAATGACATTCGCATCATCATCATTAAATTATGTGATCGCTTACACAATATGCGAACGCTCGAATACATGTCTGATGAAAAGCGCATCTCCAAAGCACAAGAAACGCTCGATATATACGCTCCTTTAGCACACAGACTCGGGATTAATACGATTAAATGGGAATTAGAGGATTTATCTTTACGTTATCTGGAGCCCGAGGTTTATTATGATTTGGCCAAACGCGTCGAAAAAAAACGTTCCGAAAGAGAACTTTATATTCGAAAAATCATCGAAGATTTACAGATCCATTTAGACGAACTGCATATTCGAGCAGAAATATCAGGACGTCCAAAGAGCTTGTATAGTGTCTACAAGAAAATGTATGGACAGAATAAAGAGTTTGAGCAAATTTTCGATTTAACGGCCATTCGCATCATTGTCGACTCCATCAAGGATTGTTACGGTACATTGGGTGTTGTTCATACACTTTGGAAACCACTTCCAATGCGGTTTAAAGATTATATCGCTATGCCCAAGGCGAACATGTATCAATCCCTTCATACCACAGTCATGGGGCCAGAGGGGGAGACTTTTGAAGTGCAAATTCGAACATGGGACATGCATCGTACGGCAGAATACGGGATTGCTGCCCATTGGAAATACAAAGAGCAAAAAGGTTCCCACGATAATTTTGACGATAAGCTCACGTGGCTTCGTCAGCTCATGGAATGGCAAAAAGAATTAAAAGATCCAAAAGACTTTATGGAATCGCTAAAAGGGGATTTCATTTCCGATGAAGTGTACGTATTTACACCGCAGGGGGATGTGATTAACTTACCGATTGGTTCCACTCCAATTGACTTCGCATACCGCGTCCATACAGCTGTTGGAAACAATTGTGTCGGTGCAAAAATTGATGGACGCATCGTCCCATTAAATACAAAACTCAACACGGGAAATATCGTCGAAATCATTACTTCCACTGCATCAAGTGGACCCAGTCGTGATTGGCTCAAAATTGTACAAAGCACACAGGCAAAAAATAAAATCCGACAATTCTTCAAAAAAGAAGATCGAGAAATCAATATAATTCGTGGGCGAGACGCTCTGGAAAAAGACGTGCGCCATGCAGGGTATCGGTATTCAGAAATTTTGAAAGAAGAATGGCTCCAATCGATTGCAGATAAACTCGGCTTTTCTACACCCGATGATATGTATGCAGCAGCTGGTTACGGCAGTATTACAATCAATCAAATCACGACGAAATTACGAGAACTCCACAAGGAAAAACATCGAAATGAAGCGCCTCTGATTCCAATCGAACCAAAACGGGATACGAAAAAAGCGAATGAACAGGGCGTTAGTGTCAAAGGAATTGACAATGTTCAAGTAAAGTTTGCAAAATGCTGTACACCAGTTCCAGGTGACGAAATTATCGGATACGTGACAAAAGGTCGAGGTGTTTCCATTCATCGAAGTGACTGTCAAACCATTGCGAACGCTGATCCCGACCGCTATATTGATGTGTATTGGAATAACCGAGAATCTGACACATATCAAGTTGAAATTGAAATTATGGCGATCGATCGCATAGGCTATATTTCAGAAGTAACAAGAAAAATTTCCGATACAAAACTCAATGTCATTAGCATTACAACGAGAGTGACAAAAGATAATATCGTCCTAATCAACGTGATGATTGCCGTGAGAAATATCGAATCTCTCACACGGCTCATTGATTCTATTAGAAATATTAAGTCGACGATTGATGTTTACAGGATTCATCAGAAAGGATAGACATGCGCGCAGTGATTCAACGCGTACAACACGCGAAAGTAGAAGTTGAACATACAACGACAGGTCAAATTAAAGAGGGGTTCCTCGTTCTCCTCGGTGTGGCAGAAACGGATACTGAAGACGATGCTTTATACATTGCTAATAAAATTGCCGGTCTTCGTATTTTTGAAGATGAAGAGAAAAAAATGAATCGATCGATCACTGATATTAGCGGTTCAATTCTTCTCGTTTCTCAATTTACTCTCTTTGGGGATGCGAGAAAGGGAAGACGTCCCAGTTTTATTCGCGCGGCGGGAAAAGAAATTGCAGTACCGCTTTTAGAAAAAGTGAAAAAGCAGCTTATAGAGAATGGAATACACGTAGAAGAAGGGATTTTTGGCGCTCACATGGAAGTCTCTTTACTGAATGATGGACCGGTGACCATTCTTTTGGATAGTGAAAGGACATTTTAATGGATATTCAAGTAACACGTGTCCCTCTTGGGGTGTATCAAGCCAATTGTTTTTTAGCCTATGATAAAGACACAAAAGAGGGATTTATCGTAGACCCAGGTGGCGATGCCCCGTATTTAGATACCGTCATTGAAGAACATGGCATGGTTCCAAAATGGATACTACTGACCCACGGCCATGGGGACCATATTGGATGTGTACCTGAAATTAAAAAGAAGTACGACATACCCATTTTTGCCCATGAAGATGAAAAAGAGCTCCTTAATAACGCAAATTTCAACTTAAGTAATACGATGATTACTGGGGCTTTAACCTTTGATGCCGATTACTACTGCAAAGATAATGAAGTACTCCCCATCTTATCGGGAGTGAAAGTGATCCATACGCCTGGCCACACGGCAGGAAGTGTGTGTTTCGCCATTGAAGATAAACTTTTTACAGGGGACACACTCTTTGTGTCTTCTATTGGACGAACCGACTTGCCTACAGCAAGTGCTTCTGCGATGGAAATGAGCTTAGACACAATCAAACGATTAGATCCAAACTATTTCTTCTATCCAGGACATGGTCCAGGAAATTCACTTGCCCGTGAGATGAAAACAAATCCATTTTTAAGAGCATAAAAGTATGACATAAAAATTCCCCTAAATCCAAGTCTGGTTTAGGGGAATTCATCGTCATGCTTTTTTATTGTTCAAAGAAAGAGAGTAGTTGGTATGAGATCAGTAATTGTTGTCTTAGATAGGGATCTTCTAAATCCACATCGTATTTGGTCGTCAGTTTATTGATACGGTAGACAATCGAGTTTCTGTGTAATTCTAATTCTTTGGAAGTTTTCAAATAACTTCTTTCGTGTTTTAAGTACACATACAAAGTTTCCAGCAAATCCATTGATTCTCGGTCTTCTTGATTATAGAGTTCTCGAATAATATCGTGAATGAGAGCTCCAACACCTGCATATTCTTTGTATTTGCTCGCAAGAAGTGCCACGGTATCTTCACCGATACATGTCATTCCTTTTTTCTCTATTTCTTGTAAATATTTTAAATGATAGTACAGATTTTTCCATTGCATTTGCAGTTCTTCGATATGAATAAAGGGATGGCTTTTCGAGATGATGGAACACTGTTTTTGCAAAAATTTTTCAATGTCTTTTGTCCAGTCGTGTGCGCCTTCTTTTGCATAAACGACCAGATAGCTTTCTGAAATCGGCATTGCTAGAATCGACACATTATCGATTTCAGATAATTTCTTGGTCAAAAACTCTTGATTTTCTGGAAGCGTGGCTACATACACTTGAAATGTTTCTCTGCCTTCCCAAATGGTATCTTCTAAAGGGCGAACTGCAGGCGTGGTGGATTGAAGCAAGTTTAAAATGATTTTACTCATTTTCTTTTCCATCGGTTCGAAACTCGCTGTATAGCGTTTCAACACTTGAAAGAAGAGAGGCTCTAATTGTTCTAAGATTTCTCGTTGATATTGTGTGAAATCATGGGGAACGAAAAAGGTGAGTTCAAAGCGAATATCGGCTATGGTAAAACTTTTTTCGATTTTTTCTTCCCCGCTTCTTTGCGTGGCAGAACCATTGGAATAGAGCACTTGTTGATTTTGTTTCACGTGCACACGAAGGTTGAGTAATTCACTTAAACGATCCCAGAATCCGTTGAGTTCCATATCGTCTAAAATAAATTGCTGGAGTGTTGAGTTTACTCGTTCGGACTCAGTAAACAAGCGATTAAATTCTTGGAGGCGTAAGAGTTGCTTTGGTTTATCGGTCAAGATAAACGCATTAATTCGCTTTGAAATGTCAATTTTATCATGCAAACCAAGGTCATCAACGATAATAAAGGACTGTTCTTCGATTCGATGATTATGCAGACTAAACTCTGTAATCGTGCAAATATATAACGTGTCTTTTTGTAACTCTTCTTGAGGATCTAAGTATCGAAGATTCTTAAATCGCTGGGGAAAACTCTCTTGGAAGAGAATATCTGGACCTTGCATTTTTTCTCTGATTGCTTGAAACGAGAGATACATTCCAACATCTCCTTTCATATCTAAAGTACAATCACAGTATATACGATTTCATTGAAAATTACCATCTTTCATAGGGGATAAAGATTGACATAAAATATCAATAAGCATATAATAATGAAAGTACTGAAAATATCTTGATAGCTCAATGGGAAAGAACAGTTA
>CAMDZK010000021.1 GCA_945910665.1 uncultured Peptostreptococcaceae bacterium | reverse complement strand
GTACCCGCCATATTTATTCCAATCCCAATCGATATAAAGAAGAATAGAACAGGCCATACAAAAGAGGTTGCCGCAAATTCCGTAGGACCCATTCTTCCCACCCAAAGCGCATCTCCTAAATTGTAGAGAGTTTGTATTAAGTTATTGAGCATTAAAGGAAGCGAGACGACGAACAAACTCGACGCCAAGTTTCCATGGAGTATGCGTTCCACATTTGATTTTTTCATAGTTTCCTCTATTTACTATTCCATCGTCATAAAGACGTGGACCGTTCATTCAAATTCTTTCTTTCTCAAGATGCTTTTATATTATAGCACACAACTTCGACGTAAAAAAACAAGAGGCAAGCCTCTTGTCTATCATTTGAGGGAGGTCAACAGGAGCTTCCTTGCGCGCGGCCATATCTTGCCGTGTAATTTCTTCTCACACGGTACGAAGTATCCGTGCTCGTTCGTGAGCGTGCCGAGTAAGGAACTCCTGTGACCGGACCCCTATTAAGAGGCAAGAATAAAGCAAGCCTCTTGTTTATCACACCATAGAATTATTTGCAGTCGTGAATGCTTGTCACTTCGTAGCCAGCATCTTGCACAGCCCCGACGATGACATTTTCATCTACTTCGCCTTCGACGACAGCGATTCCTTTTTCATGGGAAACTTCTGCTTTTAATCCTAAGCTTTCCAAAGCGTCTTTCACGCGACCTTCACAATGTCCACAGGTCATACCATTGATTTCTATTTCTTTTTTCATTTTAATGTTCTCCTTTTCTTGTATAAATGGAGTTGTATCCCCAGTTCTTTTTTTAAATAAATTAAGACGTAGAGCATTGGTCACGACAAAAATCGAACTGATGCTCATCGCTCCTGCGGCAATCATTGGATTCATTAAGATTCCAAAATGAGGATATAAAATTCCCGCTGCTATAGGTATACCCAAAGTATTATAGAAAAAAGCCCAAAATAGATTTTGTTTTATATTTCGGATCGTCGCTCTCGACAAATCGACTGCGGTTACTAAATCCTGTAAATCACTCTTCATCAATACGATGTCAGCCGATTCGATGGCAATATCTGTTCCTGCGCCAATGGCAACCCCCACATCTGCACGGGCTAATGCGGGAGCGTCATTAATCCCATCTCCAACCATGGCGACGATGTTCCCTTTATCCATAGCTTCTCGAACGACATTTTCCTTATCTTGTGGCATAACATCTGCGATGACTTGGTTCACACCAGCCTGTTTTGCAATGGCTTGTGCCGTTCGCTCATTATCGCCTGTCAGCATCATCGTCTCTATGCCCATTTCCCCAAGCATTTGAATCGCCTGTGGACTCGTTTTTTTGATTTTATCCGCTACCGCAATTAATCCAAGCACCTTGTTCTCCGTAAAAAACAGCATCGGTGTCTTCCCTTCGATACTATAGCGGTGGAACAGATCTTTCTCTTGCCCGTCTTGTATTGAATCGAGGAGACGCTGATTCCCGGCATAAATCTTTTCGCCTTGATAGATGGCAGAAATACCCAGGCCAGGAAGAGAGGTAAAGTCCTCCACTTCCTCTGCTTTTACGCCCTTCTCATCGGTGTAGGCGAGAATTGCCTTTGACAATGGATGTTCTGATGCTTTTTCAATGGATGCGGCCATTTGTAAAAAGGGTATTTCTTCCCCTTCAAATACTTCTACATCCGTAACAATCGGTTCTCCTTCTGTAATTGTACCTGTTTTGTCGAGAATCATTACATTTGCATCATGTAGCACTTCCAAAGATTCAGCCGATTTTACAAGCACACCCATGCTGGCGCCTTTCCCCGTTCCCACCATAATTGCAACGGGAGTCGCTAATCCTAAGGCACATGGACAAGAAATTACAAGCACAGAAATCGCAATGGTCAATGCAAAAGCAAAATCTGCACCCAAAAGAAAATACCATACAAGAAAGCTGGCCAAAGAGATCCCAATGACAATCGGCACGAAGACGCCTGAAATCCGATCGGCTAATTTTGCAATGGGCGCTTTTTGTGTATTGGCTTCTTCCACCAGTCGAATAATCTGTGCAAGCGTCGTATTTTCTCCTACTTTTGTCGCTTCATAGGTGAAGCTTCCTTGCATATTTACCGCGCCAGAAACAATCGAATCGCCTTCTTCAATCGATACGGGGATGCTTTCTCCTGTAATCGCTGATAAATCTACAGCACTTCTTCCCTTCATCACAACACCATCGACAGGAGTTCTTTCCCCAGGTCGGATCATAAGTGTATCCCCTGTGACGATTTCTGAAGTGGGGACTCGCATTTCTTTCCCATCACGAATGACCATGGCATCTTCCGGTGCCAGTTCCATGAGTTTTTTAATGGCATCAGATGTATGGCTTTTCGCCCGCGCTTCCAAAAACTTACCAAACGTAATCAATGTAAGAATCATCACGGCTGATTCAAAATACAATTGCATTCCTAAATGATGGACTGTTTCCGTATCTCCGACGCCCATAGCATAATTCATGCGAAAGAGTGCATAGATTCCATAGAGAACTGCAGCACTTGATCCGATGGCAATCAGACTGTCCATATTCGGTGACCCTTTAAAAAGGGAACGAAATCCTCGAATAAAATAGGTTCGGTTTAAAAACAATACAGGAATTGTCAAAATAAATTGCAATAAGGCAAAGTTTGGATGATTCTGGGTTCCCGTTAAAAAGGATGGCAAGGGAGCGCCAATCATATGTCCCATGGCTACATACATCAGAGGGATCATAAAA
Organism: uncultured Peptostreptococcaceae bacterium; assembly: GCA_945910665.1. GTDB lineage: Bacteria > Bacillota > Clostridia > Tissierellales > Peptoniphilaceae > JAAYQA01. The sequence continues at coordinate 7,560 of CAMDZK010000021.1, read as the reverse complement.
ATAAGGGAACCGATGAATCTCTTTTTAAGTCGATTAGCTTCTTGCGCAAAATGGTTGTCTTCTGTGTCTTCAACCGATGATTGCGCTCCTACTTCTTCTGCATCATACCCCGCATTTTTGACGGCTTGGAGTATACTTTGCGTGGCGCTTTCATCTTGTTCAACACGCATCCTTCCAGAAAGCAAGTTAATATCTACCTTTTCAACACCATCTACCTTCTGAACTGCGCGGTCAACGGCCCTTTCACAAGCGGCACAGGTCATCCCTGTGACTTTATATTCCTTCATCTGCACCTCCTATTTCACCATTCTTCGTACAGTTTTTATAAGTTCAGGCACAACGTCATCTTCGCCTGCGATCATTTGATCTTTTACACAGCTTTCTATATGGCTTTCTAACAAAAGCACTTGCACTTCTCGAAGTGCAGCACGCGTCGCCGTGATTTGATTTATAATATCATCGCAATATTCTTCTTCATCAACCATACGATGAATGCCTCGCACTTGCCCCTCAATTCTTTTCACACGTGAGAGCAATTTCTTTTGTTCTTCGACCGCTTTGGGACTTGGTTTTTTACAGTGATGATTCATGCAATCCCCTCCACAACAAAATATACCCCTATGGGGTATATTTTAACCAAAAAAAGGGCGAAAATCGCGAAGGATTTTCGCCTAAGAAAAGCAATTAGTCAACTTTTTCCATGACGACTTTCCCTTTTTCGTCATAGTAGAATTTGTTGATATCGATTAGATGTGGAACATCATCAATTTTGCGGCATTCGAGTAAATAAACTTCTTTTTTGTCGCTACCACCGTTTTTAAGTGCTTTTTTCATAACTTTAAGCATAGAGTATGGATGCTCCGGCTCTTTGATTGTAATCATTGGGCTTTTTTGATCGAAGCATTTTTGTACATACTCTTCAAAATTTTCCACAGCAAGACCTGGTAAGAGGATGTAGTCCACATCATCAGAAACGTCTTCAAGTGCTTTGACTTGTTTTGAAGAACCTGCAGTTTTCGCAACGGTCATGATGCTTGCGAGTAGAGGACGAACTCCTGCAGAGCGGTGGCCAGATGCAATCACCGTTTGTTTATCTTCAGTAATTGCTTTTTCAATAATTTGTGCTTGATTCTCTGACATGAACTCAGAAGAAACCAATTTGTCTAACATTGGATGCATATTATAGAGCTCCTTTCTGATTTTTATTGCGGATTCTTTCTTGATACCGCATCAAATTTGCTTTGTCCACGACTTCTAAATCATACTCGCCGGCAAGACCCTCCAAATGATGGACAAATTCATGGTGAAGAGTTTTCTGTAAACTACGGTACAGACGATGTTTTGAAATGCCAGGCATCGTCTTAGCGAAAGAACCATAGTAAATAATAATTTGTCGGCCAGTACGGTTGGATGTATATTCCCCCAGGATGTACAATGCTTCAGAAGGATCACTTTTTGGGTGAAGCTTGGCATCCGGTAATAGGGCGATTCCTTTATTGAGATCCTTGTACACTTCCTTTGGAATCTTTGATGCAATCTCTTCTAGCATTTCTTGCACTTCGTCAATGGGAAAGAAAGTATCCATAGATCTCATGCGCCTTTCGTAAGTTGTTTGTAGCGTTCGATGTTTTCTTTGCTGAGAAAATCGTACGCATCATTTATTTGCTGAAATTTCGCAGTTGCATCCGGAGATTTATTGATGTCAGGATGATACTGCTTTGCCATCTTACGATAGGCAAGTTTCACTTGATATTCATCGGTATCCGTTGAAACACCAAGCGTTCTTGCAGCTTCTTCGTACTTCTTTTTAAAATCTTCATAAGGATTTGTCTGCTGATAATACCCGCCTCGCTGTTGCGATTGACCTTGGTATCCTCCATATTGCCCTTGATACCCACGGTAGCTACCCTGGTATTGTTGTTGATTCTGATACCACTGCCTAAAGCGCTCTTCCCACATGCGTTGTTCTTCAGCACGTCTTCGTTGTTGTTCGCGCTCCATCTTCTCTCTTTCCAAGCGTTGGTATTTTTGGCCATATTCACCAAAGCTACGGAAAGTACGGTTTTTTCCTGTCTGTAAATAGGCAGCGTAGTCAAATAAATATTCTGTGGAAACATACTGTCCATACCGCAGGAGAGAAATAAAGGATTTTCCCAATAAAGGTACACCAAAGGCTATGAATAAAATCAATAAAACTTCAGGCTGTAATAAAAACAGAAATCCAAAGGGATTCAGAAAAAGGAAAAGTAAAAAACAGCCGCCAGCCAAGAGAAGCTGCAAAATTCCTTGACGGAAAATTTCTGCAATATAGACAATCGCATCAAAAATCGCAATCATCGCCTGAAAAAAACCTTCGACGACAACGCCAATTCCCTGCAGAGATTTACCGGTTGCCTTTTTTATCATCTTCTAACCCCCATACGCTTTCACATCTATCATATCAAATTTTCGTGCCATTGAAAAGTCCTCTATGACAAACAAAGAATTGTTTATCCATAGAGGACATTCGGGTTAATACGCAGGAATCACAGCCCCTTGGTACTCTTTTTCAATGAGTTCTATAATTTCATCACTTTGGAATGCTTTAAGCACTTTTTGGTACGTTTCATTGGAAGCCTCCCCTTTTCTAACAGCTAAGATATTTACATAAGGAGAGTCTTGATCTTCAATGGCAATGGAATCTGTAACAGGGTTTAAATCATGTTCTAAGGCATAGTTTCCATTGATGACAGCCGCAGCAACATCTTTATAGACCGTTGGAATCATGGCAGCTTCTAGCGGCGTGAAGACGAGATTTTTTGGATTTTCTGCAATGTCTTGTTCTGTAGCTTCTAACCCTGCATTCTCTTTCAAGGTAATAATTCCTTGTTTTTCTAAAAGTAATAGAGCGCGTCCGCCATTGGTAGGATCATTGGGGAAATAGATTTCTGCTCCATCTGGTAAATCTTGGAGCGATTGATATTCTCCAGAGAAAACTGCCATGGGTTCAATATGAACCCCACCTAATACTTCTAAAGAAAGGCCTCTTTCCTTTGCAAAGGATTCTAAATAAGGTGTATGTTGGAAAAAGTTAATATCCACATCTCCTTGTGCCAATGCTAAGTTTGGTGTGATATAGTCCGTGTACTCCACGATTTCAAGGTCAATTCCTACTTCGTTCAATTTCTCTTTTGCAACTTCTGCAAACGCCGCGTGGGGCGCTGGTGATACACCGATTTTTACCGTTACATCTTCTGTTTCTTGTCCACATCCGACAAGTAACAGAGCAAATAGAGTGAGTAATGTTACAAATTGTTTCATCATATCCTCCTAAGAATGATTAATTTTATGTGAGAGTGCATTTCCAGCCCACTGGACAATTTGCACGAACAACAAAATGAGTAATACAGATCCCCAAAGCATCAGTGGTTCACTGCGTTTATAAAGTCCAAAACGAATGGCTACATCGCCAAGACCTCCACCGCCAATCGCTCCTGCCATCGCCGTGTAGCCAATGACATTGATAATCGCCGTCGTAATCCCTAAGATTAAACTAGGCATCGCTTCAGGAATCATCACTTTCCATAAGATTTGCCAAGGGGTTGCTCCCATTGATTGGGTCGCTTCAATCAGTCCCGAATTTACTTCTAACAAACTTTGTTCTATAATACGCGCCACAAATGGTGCTGCAGCAATCGATAAGGGAATAATTGTCGCGAGTGTTCCTGTCGCTTTTCCAATGACAAATTGACCGACTGGAATGAGTACAATCATTAAAATAATAAAGGGAAACGACCGAAAGACATTCACCACCGTATTGATAAGCGAATAGATTGCTCGATTTTCCCGCATTCCTCCAGGTCTTGTAAAAAGTAATAAAACGGCTAAAGGAAATCCTAGTACAATGGCAATTACAGTCGATGCAAACGTCATGATTAGGGTCTGTCCTAAGGCAGTTAGGATTTGACTCATGCTACCACCTCCCAACGCACTTGATTTTCATTTAAATAGGCAAGGGCATTTGCAATATCACTTTCTCTGCCCCAAATTTCAACGGTTAAATTTCCAATTTGCTCCTCTTGTACGGAGTGAATATCTCCTGCCAAAATATTGATGTCTACATTAAATTTGCGAATCGTTTCGGCAATGATGGGTCGATTCGCTGTTTTATGAGCAAAGCCCAATCGGTAGACTGGCCCGCCAGAAGAAATGACATTCTCTTTTTTTTGTACGCTTCGGATGAGCGCTCGTGTCTCTTTTTCTCGCGGACGTAAAAAGATTTCTTCTACGGTACCTTCTTCGATAAATTTACCTTTTTCCATGATAGCTACGCGGTTGCATATTTCTTTTGCCACTTCCATTTGGTGGGTAATCATCACAATGGAGAGAGAATATTCTTTCCCAATTTTTTTCAGTAAATTTAAAATCGATTCTGTCGTTTGCGGATCAAGGGCTGAAGTCGCTTCATCGGAGAGTAAGTATCTTGGTGATGTAACAAGAGCTCTTGCGATGGCAAGGCGTTGCTTTTGGCCCCCTGAGAGAGTTTTTGGATAGGCGTGCATTTTATCTTCTAAGCCGACCAGCGCTAACAGTTCTCTCGCTTTCTCCCTCGCCTTTTTCGCATCTTGATGATGGATCATTGCGGGTAACAAGACATTGTGTAGAGCATCTTTTTGCATAAGCAAATGAAACCCTTGAAAAATCATCCCAATTTCTTTTCGTTTTTCTAATAATTCCGATTCACCAACTCTTAATACATCTTGTCCATCAATAAAAATTTCCCCTTTGTCTGGTCGTTCCAGCACATTAATACAACGAAGAAGAGTGGACTTCCCTGCACCCGATTGTCCAATAATTCCATATATTTCCCCAGGCTGTACAGAAAAGCTCACATCATCCACAGCTTTCAGTGACTGATCCTGTAACCGAAAAGTTTTTGACACTCCTTTAATTTCTAACATGATTTCCTCCCCAATAAAAAATCTCTCGTCCATAGCAAAGCTATGGGACGAGAGAAATCACGTGTTACCACCCATATTCGTCTTTTTCTCACGAAAAAGACCTCATCGGGTACAATCATACCCCGGCATTATATCGTATGCATACGTTGCACCTGAACATTTGTCTGAATGCAAAACTCCAAGGCCATATTCCACAAATTTCCACACGCCTGCTTTCACCTACCCAGGCTCTCTAGAGTGCTTTCCTTTGTGTACTCTCCTTATCAACGTCATTTTAAATTTTATTTATTATACAACGGGTTTTTATTTGTGTCAAGAATTAATGTTGAGGATCTGGAAGGTTAAAGGTATCCCCATCGGCGATGGTTCCTTTATTAAAGCCTTCATAGAACCAACTACTTCTTTGTTCCGATGTCCCATGGGTAAAGCTATCGGGAACAACATATCCTTGCGCTTGTTTTTGCAGAGTATCATCTCCGATGGCCCACGCTGCTTGTAAAGCCTCGTCGATATCGCCCTCTTCAAGGTATCCTTTATTTTGCACATGATGTGCCCAAACTCCTGCTAAATAATCCGCTTGAAGTTCAAAGCGTACCATATATTCGTTAAATTGCGTTTTAGACATTTGGTTTTGTAATCCAAAGACTTGTTCCGTAATCCCCATTTGCGTTTGTACATGGTGACCAACTTCATGGGCAATAACGTAGGCTGCAGCGAAGTCTCCAGAGGCTCCATATTTTTGGGATAATTCATTAAAGAAACTTAAATCAATATAAAGCTTTTGGTCTCCTGGGCAGTAAAATGGACCTGTGGACGATCCTGCAATACCACATGCAGACTCAACAGAGTCAGTAAATAATACCAAGGTTGGCTCTTTGTACGTCCATCCTTGTTCTGCAAAGAGATCATGCCATACATCTTCTGTATCTGCAAGAACCGTCTTTGCAAAATCTCCCAATTGATCTTCTTGGGCACTTGTCGGCATATTTTGTTGCTGTTGTTGGGGTTGTGGATCTACTGGCGTGCCACCTTGATTTCCTCCACCCAATCCTCCATTGAGTAAAAATAATACGATCATTATAATAAGACCAAGTCCACCCCCAATGGGCATCATCGGCATTCCACCGCCCCGACTTGGGCCGCGCATGCCTCTTCGGTCTTCTACATTACTACTTTGTCTTCTACCTTGCCATTTCATAATAATCCTCCTCGGTATTCATGGAAAATATATACCCCTCAATCATCTAAATCTACATGAAATGGTAGAAAAGCTGAACAATTCTCTCTATTCCTACAAGATGAGGTGCAATCATGCAGCGATGGAATGACTTTCTGTTCCCTATAGATGGCACTATCCCTGATAAATTGATCCATGCGTGCCTGGGCGTCAAGAAGGCTCTTTTCATCTATGGGTACTTCGATGCGCTCATTCTCCGGGACCCACCATAAATAGGCTTTGTCCGGTAGGGACCCTGTGTTTGCACGGATTGCTAGCGCATAGAATTGCATTTGAAATGCATACTGCTCTAAGAGATTGTCTTTCAATCGATTGGTTTTAAAATCGAAGAACGTCCACTGATTCTCCTTCTCTACGAGCAGGTCGATACTTCCCGTCCAAAAATACCCGTCTCGATTCCAGTCAAAGGTCCACTCGTGAAAGACCGTACCATCTGGTCGATCTTTTTGATATGCATAAAACCAATCAAGGAGCATCTCTTTCTCATGAGCAGAAAGCGAGATTTTCAAAGCTCTCACCATTTCGTCTAATACAATGGAAGGATTTTTTTCTTCATTTTCAACCAAATAATGAAACAAAATCCCCCGATGATTCGCCTTTAAATACTGTGGGGGAATGGTTTCTTCCTCCGTATCTACTATCGAACGCACGTCTTCTTCGAATGGATGAATGCCCATCACATATTGATAGTACCATCTTCTTTTGCATGTGTAGAAGGCTTGTACTTGCGTTGCACTAAAAGGGCGTAGTTGATGGTGATTCTCTCTTTTTCTCCCCACAAGTTCCCTCTTTTTAGGGGCTTTGGACTGTTCTTTTGGCGCTAGTGCGAGGGTTGAAACGACCGCATCCAAAACACCTGCATCGTCTAAAATTTGCTTATATCCACTTTTCTTATTGGTTCGGTTTGTGAGTATGAGCTGTTCTTTTGCTCGTGTTAATGCGACATACAAAATACGCAGTTCTTCTTCTTGATCCCTTGACGATTGGTGAATTTTGGCTAATTCATATTTTGGAATTCCCTTATAGGTCATTCCGTACCATTGATCATATAGGAAGGATGCGGGGGTCCCTCCAGATTTCTGATCCATCCCGTTGATGATGATCACTTTACGTCCTAACCCTTTGGACTTATGAATCGTCATCAATTCGACACAATCTCCGTCACTTCCTCCTTGTGCTTCCTCTCTTCTCTGGGCGCTGTTTTCATCCCAGCGTTTGATGAGTGGGTCAATACGAGTGATCCCATCTTTCATTTGTTCTGTAATCCACTGAAACAGGAGGTCAAGATTTGCGATTCTTCGTTGTCGATGATCTGAGTAAATCGAAGGAATTTGAAATCGATATATGACTTCCAAAAAGAGTTGATCGAGAGCCCACGTTTTT
>CAMDZK010000020.1 GCA_945910665.1 uncultured Peptostreptococcaceae bacterium | reverse complement strand
TTTCATAATTGGCTCAAGGAGAATTGGTTTTGCTTCTTCCATCCCTTTTTTAAAAGCTAAGGATGCAGCGATTTTAAAGGCCATTTCGTTGGAGTCTACAGGATGGTAAGAACCGTCTGTAAGAACTGCTTTTACGTTTACAACAGGATATCCCGCCAAGATTCCTTTTTCTAAAGATTCTCTGATTCCCTTTTCAACGGCTGGGAAGAAGTTTCTTGGAACTGCACCCCCAAAGACTTCTTCTTCAAAGATGAATTCTTCTTCGGTTGGTTCGAAGCGCATATGAACATCTCCGTATTGACCCGCACCACCGGATTGTTTCTTATGTTTTCCTTGCACGGTGGCAGAGCCTTTAATCGTTTCACGGTATGCAATGCGTAATGGAATTTGAACGACTTCTACGCCGAATTGATTTTTCAGTTTTTCCAAGATGACTGAAAGTTGTACGTTTCCTTGTCCAGAGACGACAAGTTGTTTCGTTTCTGGATTTCTTACGACCGTGAAACTTGGATCTTCTTCGTTTAATTTTGCTAAGGATTGGCCAATCTTTTCTTCGTCGCCTTTTGCTTTTGGTTCAATGGCAATGGAAAGAGTTGGTTCTGGATATTTAATTTTCTTGAAGATTACTTTGTGGTCTTTATCAGAGAGTGTGTCTCCCGTTTGGGTCGTATTTAATTTTGATAATACGCCGATATCACCAGCAACAACCTCGCTCGTTTCCATTTGTGTTTTTCCACGAAGGGTTAAAAGTCCACCCATTTTTTCTGATTGGTCTTTTGTCGAATTGTAGAGTTCATCGCCTTTTTTCAAGGATCCAGATACCACTTTAAAAATGCTTAATTTGCCAACAAAGGGGTCCGTTAATGTTTTAAAAACGACGGCAGAGAACGGTTCATCGACGCTGACTTTTCTCTCTTCGCCAGATTCAACGCGGAACCCTAAGTTTGCGCGTGGGTCATTTGGTGCTGGCATATAGGTACTGATGACGTTTAAGAGAAGGTCGATTCCGATGCTTTTTTCAGCAGAACCCACTAATAGTGGAATTGCTCTTCCTTCTAAGACCGCTGTAACCACACCGCGAAGAAGTTCTTCACGGGTGAACTTTTCACCAGAGAAGTATTTTTCCATGAGGACTTCGTCCGATTCTGCGACGACTTCTGCGATAATTTCGTAGAGTCTTTCGGTTGCAAGTTCTTGGTCATGGCTCAATTCTACTGGACTTGGTGTGCCGTTTTCATAATGGTATCCCTTTTGGAATATAACGTCTGTTACACCCAAGAAATCTGCCCCTTCACCAATTGGAATGGTGAATGGAATGACTTTCTTACCAAAACGCTCTTCAATATCTTGCATGACGCGTTTAAAGGATACATTTTCGTCGTCGATTTTATTTACAAACACAATACGTGGAAGGTCGATTTGTTCACAGTATTTCCAAACTTTTTCCGTACCTACTTCGATTCCAGCAGTTGCATCGATCACGATTAATGCCGCTTCTGCTGCACGGAGTGCTCCGTTGATTTCACCAACAAAGTCGAAGTATCCGGGGGTGTCGATCAAATTGAGCTTTCGATCGCGCCATTCGATGGGGATAATCGACGTGGAAATAGAAGTACCATGTTCCATTTCTTCTTTTGTAAAGTCGGAAATTGTGTTTTTATCTGCCACTTTTCCTTGTCTTTTCGTAACGCCTGTCACAAAGAGCATGGCTTCTGTCAGGTTGGTTTTCCCGCTGCCTGAGTGACCAATTAACGCGAGATTTCTAATATCTTCTGTTTTGTATGTTTTCATACTTTGTCCTCCTGTCTCGTCGTCGTGCAAAATTTTTGCACCGTTACACTGTATTATAACATAATAACGCTTTCATTTGTTGTTTTCGTAAAAGCCAGTTGCAATACAGTAACACAAATGGAATAGAGAAAGAATTTAAAGTTCCGCTTTGCTCGTAACGAAAAAAGAGAGCATCGCTGCTCGCTTTGCTCTCTCTACTTTCTTCTCATTATTTTGTTCCAAAGAGTCGGTCGCCGGCGTCTCCAAGCCCCGGGACGATGTAGGCGTGGTCATTTAATTTTTCATCGACTGCGGCTACATAGATGTCCACGTCTGGGTGGGCGGCTTTCATTTTTTCTAGCCCTTCTGGCGCTGCTAGGATACATACCAACTTGATGTTCACGCAGCCGTATTCTTTTAAGAAATCGATCGCTGCAATGGCGGATCCTCCCGTAGCAAGCATAGGGTCTAACACCATGATGTCTCTACTTTGGACGTCTTGCGGAAGCTTACAGTAATATTCGACAGGCTCTAAAGTTTCTGGGTCTCGGTAAAGTCCAATATGGCCGACTTTTGCTGCTGGCAGTAATTCGAGCATTCCATCGACCATGCCTAAGCCTGCACGAAGAATTGGGACAAGGCCAACTTTTTTACCAGAAAGCGCATAGCCTTTCGTTTTCATAATGGGTGTTTCAATTTCTATTTCTTCTACAGACAGTTCTCTTGTCGCTTCATAGGCGAGGAGAGTCGATACTTCTTTGACCAATTCACGGAATTCTTTGGACCCTGTGTTCACATCCCGCAAAATTGTCAATTTGTGTAAAATGAGTGGGTGATCCATAATTACAACTTTTGCCATCTTATTCCTCCTCAATTTTTGCGACGCGGTTTTCGTGACGACCGCCTGCAAATGTTCCTTCTAAATAAGAATCGACCATCGCTTTTGCAATTTCGATTCCCGTTGTGCGCGCTCCCATACATAATACGTTGGCGTCATTATGGGCACGTGAGGCTCTTGCATCAAACTCGGAATGACAAAGAGCTGCGCGGATTCCTTTTTGTTTATTTAAGGCGATGGAGATTCCAATACCAGTTCCACATAGGCCAATGCCTCGTTCCACTTCTCCTTCTTGGATTCCTTTCGCCAATTTTTTTGCATAGTCTGGATAATCGACAGAATCGGTTGTATAGGTTCCGTAATCTTCCGTTTCGTAGCCTTTTTCTTTCACATAGGCAAGTAAATCATTTTTCATTGCGACCGCTGCATGGTCACAGGCAAATCCTATTTTTCCCATAATTTTAAATTCTCCACATCCTTTTTGATTTCTTGAAAGGTTTGTTCATACAGCGCTGCACTGCCACCAAAGGGGTCTTGAATATCCCCATGGCCACCTGCAGCCTCTTTTAAAGTATACACTAAAAGAGTCGGGTCTTGCCGTAAAATTTGATTTTTATGTGCACCTGTCATGGTGATGATCGCATCCGCCCAATGAAGCAGACTTGCTGTGACGGGTTGAGAGCAGTGATTGCTTACAATCCCCACCTTTTCTAACGTCTTTTTTGCTCCTTGTGAAATGGGGTCGCCCAAGGCAAAAAGTCCAGCACTTCGAATCTCCCACTGGGGATAGATGGTTTTTGCATATTCCATGGCCATAGGGGAACGACATGTATTTCCTGTGCATACGAAAAGGATGTTCATTCTTTACCTCCTGCCGCTTTCTCCAAACGGTTCATAATGGCATAACCCCAGCCCTGTCTGGGTACTTTTGGAACCCATATTTCTTCATAGCCCTTCTCATCCGCCAAGCGAAAGGTTCGAAAAAGCGCGCGCGCCATTTGTGATAAATCATCTTCGTCTCCCAAAGAAAACTCGTGTTCCAGAGCCTCTCCAAAAAGGCAGACACACCGTTTATTATCTGCCTTGGGCGCTTCATCATAAAGAAAAACTTTCGCTTTCGGTGCATAATGGCGATACTTTTGACCAGGAGCTTTCGGAATCACATTTTCATTTTCCAAATGGGGATCCATCGTAACCTGACCAATCACTTCCTCAATATCTTCTTTCGTAATAAACCCTGGCCGTAGAATGGTCGGTGTATCGGTCATATCGATGACTGTAGACTCTAGGCCAATGGATGCATCGCCCCCATCGATAATGAGCGGGATCATTCCATTCATATCTTGCAATACGGACTTGGCGTCTGTCGGAGAAGGTCTCCCAGACCGATTGGCGGAAGGTGCCGCCAAAGGAAAAGGCAATTCTTCCAATAGTTTTTTTGTCCATGGATGGGATGGCATGCGCACACCCACAGTATTTCCGCCTGCTGTGACCTCCATTGGAACAATGTCTGCTTTTTCAAAAATAATGGTCAAGGGGCCGGGCCAAAATGTATCCATTAAACGCTTTGCTTTTTCTGGAATTTTGTTGACGAGAGGTGAAAGTTGATCTTCATCCCCGATATGAAGGATTAAGGGATTATCCTGCGGGCGTCCTTTGGCGACAAAAATTTTTTGTACTGTGTCCCCATCCAGTCCATTGGCAGCCAATCCATACACGGTTTCTGTAGGAATGGCGACCACTTCCCCTTTTAGAAGGAATTCTTTCGCTTGAGCAAAACTATCCGATTCGGTTGTTAGAGAAACCTTGGAATTCACTTTGTGCCTCCTTCTTTCGGCCGATTGGGTCCATGTGGATGACGAGTTCCACACCTGTTTCTTCGCGCACGCGATTTTCGATTTGGTCGATACTTTCGTGGATTTCCATGACGTTTTTGTCGCCTGGAATCTCCACATGAGCGATCGCCATCAAGTTTCCACGGCCATAATCGTGAACGACCAAATCGTGATAGCCTTCGACGAATTTTCCATCCATAATCGCCGCATCAATTTGTTTGACTAGATCTTCATCGGGGCTTCTTCCTAATAAGTGATTCATCGTTTCGAGCATTAAATCAAGCCCTGTTTTAAAGACGAAAATACCAATTCCCATCCCGACAATGCCATCGATATTGAGTCCGAAAAAACGGTACGCCAACACACTAAACAAGACGCCTGATGTTGCAAGAACGTCGCCCAAAGCGTCTTTTGCCATTGAATCATTTAATGTCGATTGGATTTGGTGGTTGATTTTTGTATTGTATCGATACATCCAAAATTTAATGATGATGGATAAAATGAGGGTTAATAAAACGAGGACTGAGATTTGCATCGGTTCTGGATTTCTAAAGAGGGCAAAACCTCGTCGGAAGAGTTCCACCCCAATATACATGATGATAAAACTCACCACAAAAGAAGCCACATATTCATAGCGGCCGTGACCAAAGGGATGTTCTTCGTCCGATGGTCGTCGACTGAGCCAGGCACCAATGGCTGCCACTCCAGCACCGATGGTGTCGGAGAGGTTATTCAACCCGTCAGAAATTACCGCCAAAGATCTTGCCAACCAACCAAATCCAATTTTTGTCACCACGAGAAACAGATTGAGAACAATTCCCAAAAGAGACGAAAATAAAAGCAAATCCTTCTGGACAGAAGGATTTTGGGTGTCAGGGTATCCTTTGACGAAATGTTTTGCAATTCGTTCAAACATAGGAGCTCCTTATATGATTTGATGTCCCACGACACCAACGAGAATCCCGAGAAAAATTCCGGCAAGTACTTGTGTCGGTGTGTGGCCTAAAATTTCTTTCACGCGTTCGATGTCGACTTTGTTTTCATCGTTGTATTCATCGATTAAGACGTTTAGCATCTGCGCTTGCAAACCAACGGCATGGCGAACGCCCGCCGCATCGTACATGACGATGAGACTAAAGCATAGGGCAAGGGCAAAAAAAGGAGAAGAAAATCCTTCTTGCAGGCCCATCTTTGTCGTCATCGCAATGACAAAGGATGTATGAGAGGAAGGCATGCCTCCCGATGCAAACATCGCATAGAGATTAATTTTTTTCGTGTGTATCCAAGTGAGCAATAATTTTAATAACTGCGCAATGAGCCAGGCAATGCCTGCAACAAGGACAATTTTCACAATTAACCTACTTCCTGTAACTTCTTCGCTTGATCTTCTGTTGTGAGGGCATCGATCATTTCATCGATGTCACCATCTAAAAAGTTCTCCAATTGGTGAATCGTTTTATTAATTCTGTGGTCCGTGATGCGCCCTTGTGGATAGTTGTAGGTGCGGATGCGTTCGGAGCGATCCCCAGTTCCTACTTGAGAACGTCGGTCTTGTGAAATTTCTTTGGCCTGCTCTTCTAACATTTGGTCATAGAGTCTGGATTTCAGAATTTTCATCGCCTTGTCTTTATTTTTTAACTGGGATTTTTCATCTTGACAGGATACGACCATCCCCGTTGGCAAGTGCGTAATGCGTACGGCAGAGTCTGTCGTATTAACCGATTGTCCACCATTTCCAGAAGAACGGAATACATCGACGCGGATGTCTTTTTCACTGATTTCCACGTCCACATCTTCTGCTTCTGGTAGCACTGCAACGGTCGCTGTGGATGTATGAATGCGTCCACTGGATTCTGTTTGCGGTACCCGTTGCACACGGTGTACGCCGGACTCGTATTTTAGACGGGAGTAGGCGCCTTTTCCGTTAATCATGAAGATTGCCTCTTTCACGCCTCCGATTCCCTGTTCATTCATGCTCATGAGATCCACAGCCCAGCGATTTCTCTCTGCGTAGCGGACATACATGCGATATAAGTTTCCAGCAAAGAGCCCTGCTTCATCGCCACCAGCGCCTGCGCGAATTTCCACAATAACGTTTTTGTGGTCATTGGGGTCTTTCGGAAGAAGAAGCACTTGCATTTGTTGTTCTTGTTGTTCCATTTCTTCTTCACGGGCAGAAATTTCTTGTTTTAAAAGGGCGTTCATCTCTTCGTCATCGGACATTTCGAGCATCTCTTTGTCCTCTTTCATAATTTCATCGTTTTTCTTATAGGCTCTGTATAATTCGACGATGGGAACTAAGTCTGAATGCTCTTTAGCGACGGTTTGATATTGATCCATGTCGTTAATGATATTGGGATCCATCAATTTCTTCTCCAACTCTTGGAATGTGTTTTCAATAAAAGATAATTTTTCTAACATCGTATCACCTAACTTTTCGTTTGTGTCTCTTTCTTTATTTTATCATATACAATCGAGCCGATACCACCGGCGAGCAAAAAGAGAATGGGTGAAAGTCCAAAGACGCCAACGCCAATGGCAACTCCTGCCATAATGAGTGCTTTGGGTGGTGTCATATGACTTTTTCGCATCATAGACACGACGGCAGATAAGATCAGCGCCGCTACCGCTGGTCGAATTCCCATAAAAGCGTAGTCTACGATTGGATAATTTCTAAAGTCCATAAAAAATGTAGCGATTAAAGTAATGATTAAGTACGAAGGTAAAAGCGCACCCACGCAGCTGATCACCGCTCCCCAAAAGCCTTTGATTTGATGGCCAATAAAGGTGGACATATTGGCAGCTAAAACCCCAGGCGAGCTTTGCGTAACTGCTAAGGCATCGAGAAATTCTTCTGGTGTGAGCCATTCCTTTTCTTCCACCACGGTTTTTTCGATGATGGGGATCATGGCAACGCCCCCTCCAAAAGTGAAGGCACCAATTAAAAAGAAAGTTTTAAATAATTCAAAATACATTAGAGCACCCCATAAAAGACAAATCCAAGAACCGCTGCGATGAAGATACAAAGAACTGGATGGACCTTTTTCCACTGAATGAGCGTAAAGGTAATGGCTGCAATCAAGATCGCTTTCACATCAACCAAGGAATCTGGAATAATAGAAATAAAACCTGCGGCAATAAGCCCGACAACCACAACCCGCAGTCCGCGAAAGAATAAATTGACGACTTTATTTTCTTTAAAGCGAGCTAAAAAGTAAAAAAGCAATGACACGATTACAAAGGAAGGAAGGGCCACCCCAATGGTTGCAGCTGCTCCTCCAATCGGTCCAATGACAGAGTTCCCTACAAACGTCGCTGTGTTGACGGCAATGGGACCTGGTGTCATTTCGGAGATGGCCAACATGTCGATAAATTGGGTTTCTGTCATCCACCCATGGGTCATCGTCACTTCTTGCCGTATGAGCGGAAGCATCGCGTACCCCCCACCAAAGCTGAACAGTCCAATTTTTAAAAAGGTAATAAACAGTTCCAGTAAAATCATGCAACCACTCCCTTTCGTCCCATGACGACGCGGTCATGGCCATTCAAGTCTTGTTTTACGTGCACATTTTCAAAACCCGCTTCTTGTAACAGCATAGATACGAGTTCCCCTTGTTTCGCGCCAATTTCTAAAAGAAGAAATCCACCTTCTTCCAAATGGCCCATCGCCAAAGGCACCATTTTATTATATAAGGCGAGTCCATTTTCTGGAGCGAATAAGGCGATCTCTGGTTCATATCGCAATTCTTCTTGCAAATACGGTTTTTCTTCTTGGGAAATATACGGGGGATTTGAAACGATAATATGGAATTTTTCCTGATCGACATTTTCGAACAGATTTCCTAAATAAAAATGGACGTGATGCAGCCCTAAGTTTTTTGCGTTTTCTTGGGCAAGCATAAATGCATTGACTGAAATATCGGTTCCATACACTTGCGCTTCTGGCGCGTGTTTTGCAATCGAAAGTGAAATCGCGCCCGTACCATACCCAATATCTAATACCTTTGGTTTTTCCCAGTCATGATCCTGAAGAATATGAAGTGCTTCATCGACCAGCATTTCCGTTTCCGGCCGTGGTATGAGCACCCCTTCTGCTACTTTCAAATCAATGGTATAAAAGCCCCAGGTTCCCAAAATATATTGGAGTGGATACCCCTTTTTTCGCAACCTGATTGCACGCAAAGAAAGTTCCTCGACTTTTCGAAGAACTTCCTCATCTTGATGGGCATAGAGATGACTGGGAGAAACCATCATATAATGTGACAGTACCTTGACCATTTCATTTCGGTCCCATAGGTTTAATAATTCGCGAATTACCATCGATCGAGCTCCCCATTTTCTGGAATCACTTGTTCTAATGCGGCAATCGCCACTTCTATTTGATCATCATCTGGCTCACGGACCGTTGCTGTTCCTTGGAGCCAAAGGCCAGGCATGGAAATGCGTCTTGCCAAAGCGCTATCCGAGCGTCCCACCCAGCGGTTCACTTCATAGGAAATCCCAGCAATGACTGGAAGCATGATGAGACGAGTCGCCATGCGAACCCACGGATTGGGCCAGCCAAAAAAGGATAAAACTAAAATAGAAATGAGCATGACATTAAAGAGAAAGCTCGTCCCACAGCGGGGATGTTCAATGGGATATTTTTTGATGTTTTCCACCGTGAGCTCTTCTCCATGTTCATAGGCATGGATGGATTTGTGTTCAGCTCCATGATACTCAAAAACACGCTTGATTTCTTCCATACGAGAAATTAAAAGTATATATCCTAAAAACAGAAGAATGCGAAAGGCACCTTCCACCAGATTTAATAATAGGGTATTATCAATGATTCTGGCAAAGTTGGATGTGATTAATGTAGGGATAAAGAAAAATAAGAGAAGTGCGGCAGAAAAAGAAATAAGTATACTCACCGTTTGATCGACGGTTTTTTGATTCTTTTCATACCAACGCACCCAGCTTTTTGGCGCGTGCTTTACGAACCAGCCCGGCTCTTCTTCCTCCATTGATTCTTCAGCCATTTGAGCGCTATACATGAGCGCATCAATTCCCATTTTCATGGATTCATACAGTCCAACGAGACCTCGAATCATCGGCCATTTTTTCCAAGCGGCCTTTTCTTTCCCTGGAGTTTTTTGTTCTTTTGTTATAATTCCATCCGGAGTGCGCACAGCGATGACCGTCTTTTCTGGCCCTCGCATAAGAATTCCTTCAATGAGAGCTTGTCCTCCGATGGAAGTTTTTTTAATGGGTTTATCCATACTGCCTCTTTCTAAAGAATGAAAAAGGTTAAAGCAAACGATTGTGCTTTAACCTTCCATTCATTAATCCATATTGTATTTCTTTTTGAATTTTTCTACACGTCCACCACGCTCAACAAATTTTTGTTTTCCTGTGTAGAATGGGTGGCACTCGGAGCAAACATCCACTTTTAACTCGTCCGTTGTAGAGTTTACTTTGAATGTATTTCCACAGGCGCAGACCACAGTGGTTTCCTTGTATTCTGGATGAATATCGTTTTGCATGTCTATCACCTCGTTTCGACATTAGTTCGGTTTAGTTTTATAAACTCCATAATTTTATCACAGCTTGTCAACAATTTCAATCTTTTTGCCCAATCACTGTGGCTTTTTCAAATTCTGTTTGATAAATTCTTTATTGGTTTTTGTATTTTTTAATGAGCGAATGAGTTTTTCTTGGAGATTTTTGTCCGAATCTCGTTGAAGCATACGACGAATGGCGCGCATCACCGTTGCCTCTTCGTGCGTTAAGAGTACTTCGTCTCGTCTTGTTCCCGACTGAACAATATCGACCGCCGGGTACACGCGAAGATTGGCCAGGTCACGGTCCAAATGCAGTTCCTTGTTTCCTGTGCCTTTAAATTCCTCGTAGATGACATCCTCCAT
>CAMDZK010000019.1 GCA_945910665.1 uncultured Peptostreptococcaceae bacterium | reverse complement strand
GTCCAAATAGTCGGATAGATAAAGTACGATATATGTTCAATAAAATAACTTAGTGCGTTTTATGTTGTTATATAAATATGGTTTCTTATTAAATAAGATGAAATATTCTTTAATATAGATTTGAATTAAAGTGGAAAGGAGGAGATTGTTATTATAAACTACAAGTGGATATTGTGTCCTATTTGTGGAAATAAAACAAGACTACGAATACGAGTGGATACTATACTTAAAAATTTCCCTTTATACTGCCCCAAATGTAAGAACGAAACTTTAATTAATGTTCAAAAAATGAATATAATAACAATCAAAGAGCCAGACGCCAAGACGCAGAGCCGATAATTTGAGAAATGAAACTCTCATCTTATCGGCTCTTTTTGTTTATCTGAATTTTACTGACTAGCCTTCAATATTTCTTGCTTCATTGATACCTTTTGCTAGTGCTTCCATTAAGGATAGTTCTTTGTCTGTAAAGCTATCCATGTATTTTTCTATCTGTAGCCTTCGAGTGCTTTTTATCAAATTATCTGTAGGTAAGAAAAATTCATCAATAGACACATGGAGTAATGATACAAGATCATAAAGCACCTGTGTACTTGGGTGTTGCCCTTTATTTTCTATATTTGTTAAATAACGTGGGTCAATTTCAATGATTGTTCCTACTTGTTCACGGGTGAGACCACGTTTTATTCGAGCCTCTTTAATCGCTAGACCAACGGCTCTAAAATCGTATTTATCTTCTTTTTTACGCATAATAAACCACCTCTATACATTTTACTGTTCCTATCCAAGTGGAAACAGGTATAGAAAAACGTGTTATGTAGTTTGTGAGTTCTTTTAAGAGCGCTATTATGCTTATGAATGTGATAAATCCAATCTCAAATAGAAAGGTCGCTGATTTTATTTACCCATACAACTATATAAAATTTAGTTATGCTGCTAAAAAGTAGATAAAATTGGCGACTGAATGGAGGTCACAGTCGCCATGAAAAAGATACGTCACTATCTAATTCTCTTAATTAGGTTCTTATCAAAAAAACTTACCCACCTACACTAGATAAATATGACCATCAATGTGGTTTTACAAATCGTATAGACAGAACAATTGAAGCACATGAACAGAGAAAACAATCTGTTTATGTGTTTTTTTGGCTACTTCGTGAATATCTTTTAAGATTTTTCTTCACTTATGCAACAAATCCCCCTTTCGTGTCGGGACTTAGTATGAAGGGAGATAAAGAAGTACATGCCACTCCCTTTCACGACAGAAAGGGGGTGAAAAACATGAAACCATCTTCTTTTCAAGAAACCATAGAAAATCAGTTTGACTATATCTGCAAACAAGCCATTGAAGATGAACGGAAAGATTATTTCAAACATCTAAGCAGACTGTCCAAAAAAGAAGTTTCATTTTCTGAAATAGATAACTACCTTGTCACCTCTTTTTCTACGGTTGATACGTATGTCACTGATTTTCAACTATTCACATTGTATGGATTAAGAATCAATGTTGAAAGTGATTTGTTAAGCGAAGCCTTACGCCACCTTCCAGAGAACAAGCGGAACATCATTTTACTTCATTATTTTATGGATATGAGTGATGTGGAAATTGCAGAATTACTAAATGTAAATCGTTCAACAGTTTATCGTCATCGAATAAGTGGACTAGCCATGATTAAAGAATTCATGAAGGAGTGTAAAGAATGAAAACAGCCTATCCAAGGGTTCCCTTCCCCCTCATTGTAAAGGCGACAGATGGCGACGTGGAAGCAATTAATCAGATTGTTAAACATTATCGAGGGTATACCTCAAAACGTTCTTTGCGTCGCATGACAGACGAATATGGCAATTCTCATATGGTTATTGATGAAACCCTACGTGGCAGAATGGAAACAAAACTCATCACCAAGATTTTAGCGTTCGAAATTAAATAATCTCATTTTTTCGTGGAAGCGTGTTGAACCGTTCCACGCTTCCCGATTTGGGAGGTTTGTTATTCCATCAAAGCCTACTGTATGTTCAGTATGTTTTGATAGGCTAACAAGCCAAACGTTCTTTGACAATTGAATAAAGCCAATCGAATACGTTTCGATAAGAAAAGAGCCAACGAACTAACACGCCATGATCTATGAAGATAGCGAGCGATTCATGTTAAAACTTCGTAAACAATCTT
Source organism: uncultured Peptostreptococcaceae bacterium (assembly GCA_945910665.1). GTDB lineage: Bacteria > Bacillota > Clostridia > Tissierellales > Peptoniphilaceae > JAAYQA01. The sequence continues at coordinate 8,452 of CAMDZK010000019.1, read as the reverse complement.
TAGCAGGATTGTTGCCATGACTTTCTTATCGTGATAATGATACTCCCGTATAGCCACAGTCCGAGCGTTAGTAGCGTCGCAGACAATGGGTACGGCTACATGAAAATCATGCAGGGGTGAAATGCCCGTGAGCTTTGCTAGAGCTGTTCGATTGCTGGGATATTCTTCTCTTGTCAATGTATTATCATAAAAATATTTGATATAATTATAGGTGAATATTGGAGTTTTCCTAGCCTATAATGGGAAAGGAGTAATAATGATAACGGTCACAAAAAAAGATTTAGTTGAGCTAGGATATGGAACTTCTTTTTCAGCAGACATCATAAAAAAAGCAAAAGAATTGATGATTACAAAAGGGCATACCTACTATCAATCTCGAAAGTTAGATAGAGTCCCTCGTGAAGCTGTTGAAGAAATTCTAGGAATTCGGTTTTCAAATGAAAACAGGTCTGAGTAGTTTTTGCACAGTAAGGAGTAAAAACTATGGTTAAAGACCCAATAAAAAAAGCAAAGAATGGAACCTATTATTTTCGTGCAAATCTAGGTTATGATTCTAAAGGAAAAAAAATTCAAAAATATCGTAGTGGATTCACTACTAAAAAAGAAGCAAGAGAAGAATATTCAAAACTACTACTGATGAAACCAGAAGAATTAAGTGAGAATAAGGATAAAATGACGTTTAATCATTATATCTTTGAAATTTTTCTTCCATGGTATAAGACACAGGTAAAGCTCAGAACATATGAAAATCGCTTACCAACTATTAAGAAACATTTCTCTTATTTTGATAAAATGGCTGTTTCCGATATTGAGCCTATTGATGTGCAAAATTGGCAACTAAAATTATCAAAGAAATGTAAGTCTTCTTATGTGAGAGCTGTTCAAGGACTATTTTCAGTTGCTATGGATCGAGCAATTGTCCTTGGGATAACCACCACAAATCCATCTAAGATTATTGGCAATGTGAAAAAGCAAAAGTCTAAAATTGAATTTTGGACAAAAGAAGAATTTGAAAAAGTAATCTCTCTAATTTATAAAGAAGATTACTATCAACACTTTTTATTTATCTCTCTGTGGTTTTTATTTATGACTGGAATGCGAATTGGTGAAGCTACTGCCATTCAATGGGAAGATATTGATTTTGACTCTGGAGTACTAACCATCAACAAAACACTTTATTACAAGAATCAATCGGATTATAGATTTGTTGAACCAAAAACAAAGGCGAGTGTTCGTCATATTGTATTAGATGAATGTACTCTAAATTATCTATCCGAATGGAAGAAAGCACAACAAAATCTAATTCAGACAGACTTTGTAATGAGCTATAACGGTATTCCTACCCAAAAACATACGCTAGCACATGCTATTGAACGCTATGCTAAGCTGGCTAGTATTCATCGAATCAGAATTCATGGTTTACGGCATTCGCATGCTTCCTTGTTAATCAGTATGGGAGAAAACCCACTCATCATTAAAGACCGTTTAGGACATGAAGATATTGAGACGACTTTAGGAACGTATGGACATCTTTATCCTAACAGTAATTTTGAGGTAGCTAACAAATTAAATGGAGCCATTTCCTTTAAAGAAGCAAAACAAAATTATGATACTTCACCAAAGAATCAATTTACTGTAGACTACTTGCGAAACAAAGAAATGAAAAAAGTGCAATAAAAGTGCAGTAAAAAAATAAGAAGAGCCAGAAACCCTTGATAAACAAGGATTTCTGGCTCTCCTACAACTACTCCCACTCTATTGTAGATGGTGGTTTCGCCGTAATATCATACACGACCCGATTAATATGCTGCACTTCATTACAGATTCTAGTCGAGCATTTTTCCAGTACTTCCAGTGGAATTCTTGCCCAATCGGCGGTCATGAAGTCGGTGGTGGTCACACCTCTTAGAGCCAAGGTATAGTCGTAAGTTCTTGCGTCGCCTTGGACACCTACGGAGCGCATGTTGGTTAATACTGCAAAGTATTGGTTAATGGCGCGGTCTAAGCCCGCATTTTTGATTTCTTCTCGAAAGATGGCGTCGGCTTCTCGTAAAATGGCGAGTTTATCTTCTCTTACTTCGCCTAAACAACGGACGGCCAGGCCTGGTCCTGGGAAGGGTTGACGCCAGACGAGGTCATCAGGGATGCCTAAGACAGTTCCTACTTCTCGCACTTCATCTTTGAACAGATCGCGGAGAGGTTCTATGATGCCTTTGAAGGAGATGTCTTCTGGAAGTCCGCCGACATTGTGATGGCTTTTAATCACAGCTCCACCTACGCCACTTTCGATGACATCTGGGTAAATTGTTCCTTGGACTAAATAGCTTGCATCTTCCACTTTCTTTGCTTCATCTTCAAAGACGCGAATGAAAGTTTCTCCGATGATCTTACGTTTTTCTTCTGGGTCTGTGACGCCTTTTAATAGGTTTAAGAAACGGTCCGCCGCGTCGACACGAACGAGTTTCATATCAAACTGTTTGGTAAAAATCTCTTCGACGGAATCCGCTTCGCCTTTACGTAAGAGACCATGGTCGACAAAGATACAGGTGAGCTGTTTACCAATCGCTTTGTGTACAAGGACGGCTGCAACGGAGGAGTCGACGCCGCCAGAAAGCCCGCAGATGACGTGTTTGTCTCCTACTTCTTCTTTAATTTTTTCGATTTGATTTTTCGCAAAGTCATCCATTTTCCATGTGCCCTCACAGCCACAAATCTCTTTCACGAAATGATTGAGTAAATCTCTACCAATTTCTGTGTGTTCAACTTCTGGATGGAACTGGACAGCGTAAAGGTCTTTTTCTGCATTTTCCATGGCTGCTACGGGGCAGTCTTTCGAAAAAGCAGTACCTTTAAATCCTTCGGGCAAGCTTTCCACGCGATCCGTATGGCTCATCCACGCGGTGAACGTTTCTTTGCTGTTTCCAAAAAGCTTGCTTTCACCTTTTCGCGTAATTTCAGTTTTTCCATATTCACGATTGGCAGATTTTACACTTCCGCCTAAGGTTTTTGCCATCCATTGGGCACCGTAACAAATCCCTAATACTGGGATACCAAGAGATAAGATTTCAGAATTCGCCGTGGGAGATCCTTCTTCATTGACGCTTGCTGGTCCTCCAGTGAGAATGATTCCTTTATAGTTTTCATTTTTAATGTCTTCGATGGGCGTTTCGCAACTTTTCACTTCAGAAAAGACGTGAAGTTCTCTGACGCGTCTTGCAATCAGCTGTTTATATTGTCCACCAAAGTCTAGAATTAACAATTTTTCTTCTTGTAACATGGTTCCCTCCTTATGGGATTTTCTATGTTTATTATATCAATGCTAGACTGAATTTTCGAATTTTTTGTTTTAATAAACTGCATTCAGTTTGTTTGGACTATTAAGCTAACATAGTTTTACATTACTATAAAAAACGCTTTTGACGTCTTTTAGACTATGTATATTTTTTTACAATATACTGTCTGACTGTATGGATTCTTTCAATCCATCATGCTATACTTAGAGTAGATTGATATTCGATTTGATAGTAAAGGTGGTATTCCTATGAAGGACATATGTAAAAAAGTTTTTCCTCAAACCATTCCAGTTCTTCTGGGATATTTATTTTTAGGCGTCGCCTATGGTCTTCTCGTGGTCGAAGCGGGACTTCCTCATTGGTCGGCACCGCTGATGAGCTTTCTCATCTACGCTGGGGCCATGCAATTTGTCGCCATCGGGATGCTTACGAATCCGCTTTCCATTCCAAGCATTATCTTACTGACTTTGTCCATCAATGGACGTTTTCTCTTTTATGGATTATCTCTTTTAAAACCTTTTGAATCCATTGGAAAAATTAAACCCTATATTATGCATACCTTGTCCGATGAAACCTTTGCTCTCCTGACAACCTTAGAATCACCACAGGGGATGAGCAATGAACACTTCTTTCTAACCGTTGGCGGGCTCAACCAAATGTACTGGGTTGTCTTTAGTTGGATTGGCGCACTGTTTGGCACATACATATCCTTTAACACCCACGGAATCGACTTTGTTATGACTGCACTTATTATTTCTCTTTTTACTGAGCAATGGTTGAATGCAAAAGATAAACGTCCTGCGATTCTCGGTGTCGGTATTTCTGTAGTGAGTATTTTGATTTTTGGTCGCGATGGATTCATTTTACCTTCCATGGCAATGATGATTCTCGTGTTCCTTTTATTTAGAAAATCCCTTGAAAGGAGACGGTCATGACAACCTATCAGTGGATCACCGTAATCGTAATTTCTCTTGTTACCTATGGACTCCGCGCACTGCCTTTTGCTCTGTTTTCAAAAGGTAAACTACCTCCCATTCTCTCGTATTTGGGCGATGTTCTTCCAGCTGCTGTTATGGGACTGCTCGTCGTCTATGTACTCAAAGGGATCACCCCAATGACCTTTCCCTATGGTCTTCCGGAAATTATAGCGAGCATTTTCGTTGTCGCCATGCATGTATGGAAAAAGAATATGCTTCTTTCCGTTGGTGTAGGCACGGCATTTTATATGGCCTTAGTTCAATTTATTTTTGTATAACGTACAAACCCCCAAGGCAATGCCTTGGGGGCTTTCCTATTATCGAAAGGCTCGTTCGTAATACTTAGGAACTTTTTCCCCACGTTCGTTGAGAAATTGCAGATACAAATTGGGATTTCGCAACAGTCCTCGACCGATGGCCACGAGGTCACATTGCTCTGATTCTAAGGCAAAACTTGCCATTTCTGCACTTTGAATGAGTCCTACACCAATGGTTTGATAACCTGTGTTTTCTCGAATCGTTTTCGAAAGTTCTAGCATATACCCGGGATACGCGTGGATGGGGACGGTCATGATCGCTCCTGCAGACACATGGACAAAATCGACGATATTCGGATTTTCTTGTAAAAACTGCACCCAATCTTCCACGGACAGCCCTTCTTCGTGATAATCCGTCGCTGAAATCCGCATCCAAAGTCCCTTTTCTTTTGGCCACACTTCTTTGATCGCGTCCATGATTTCTTTTAACAATAAGAATCGATCTTTTCCGTAGTCATCCTCTCGAGTATTGGAAAGGGGGCTAATAAATTGATGAATCAGGTACCCATGGGCCGCATGGATTTCAATTCCGTCGTATCCCGCTTGGTCTGCTCTTTTTGCTGCCTCTTTGAAAGAGGCAATCACTTCTTGTATTTCTGTAAATGTAAGTTCATCATAGTTGAGCGGTTGGTCGTTAAAGGGGATTGCGGATGGTCCCACGTGACGCAGCGCTTTCGTTTCTGATTTTCTTCCTGCGTGATTGAGTTGAATGGCTGCAAAACTCCCATTATTTTTAATGGCTTTAGTAATTTTATGATGTCCATCCACTTGCTTGTCGTCCCATAGCCCCAGACAATCATCCGTGATTCTTCCATTGGGTTGCACACCCGTGGCTTCTACAATAATCATGCCCACTTGACCAATGGCCCTCGCGCCGTAGTGGGAGATATGAAAATCTGTAGGGATTCCATCTTGCGTTTTACATTGATACATACACATGGGTGGCATTACAAGATGATTTTTGAGTTCAAATTTATCCGTTTGAAAGGGTTCAAATAGTTTCATAGTCACTCCTTTTTTCTAATCAAAAAGAGGGTTTCCCCTCTTTTACAGTTTCGTATCGTCTTTCGTTTCCGTTGTATCTGTGTAGTGAGTATAGGTCGTCGATGCTTGGTTTCTTTTCCAGAAGTAAAGGATGATTCCACCAACGACGAGTATTGGTAACAGAGCAATGAATATGTCGAGAATAATCGATACAATTGCTAAGACCAATAGAATGATTATTAATAATTGAATCATAATCGCCCTCCTCTACTCTATTCATACCCTTTGTTTGAAAATAATCACACTAGGATTCGATAATTTCTTTTTTCCACTGGAGGACTTTTTCCGTTACTTGTTGAATATTTTCTACTTGCAATACGATTAAATCACCGGGCTGCGCCATTTCGAGTACTGCTTGTGTTGCGTCGCTTTCGTGAAGATGAATATCGATTTGCTCTTCCTTGAGTCCCCCTTCGATGAATCCACGCTTGAGAATTTCTGCCGTTTCTCCTAACTTACGAACCCGTGGGGATGGATCGCAGATGACGACATAGTCATAACTGGGCGCAAGAGCGCGTCCAAAGGCGAGAATGTCTTCTTCCCTTCGATTGCCGACGCCCGATGCCATACGAATTTTTCTTCCATGACCCAGTTTTTCGATAAAGTCTGCTGTCGCCTTCACAGCGCCAATATTATGCCCATAATCGATGAGAACTTTGAACGTACCCATATCAATCAAATTCATTCGACCTGGCGATTGCGCAATGGATGGACTAAAGCTTGTAATTCCAACGGCAATCTTTTCCTCTTGTACGCCCAATGCATACGTAGCCGCCACTGCTGCCATGACGTTTTCCACATTAAACATAGCGGTACCTTCAAAGGTAATGGGAATCTCATCAATTTTTGCAATATCAACCACACCTGCAGGTTTTTGAAGAATAATTGTTTCATCTAAAACAGTGACGTTGCAATGTCCTTTTTCCAGGTTTTCTAATAGAGCTGGATGATTTGCATTTTTTGAAAAGAGAATTGGATTCGCGTGTAATTTTTCTAGTTCACTGAGTACAAGGGGGTCATCCGCATTGAGTACGCCGAAATCATCTTCCCCCAAAGCATCAAAAATCGTGGCTTTCACGCGCAACAATTCTTCAAGTGTGTCGATTCCACCAAGACCTAAATGGTCAGAGGTTACATTTAAGAGAACTGCCACATCACAATAATCAAAGCCAAGTCCTCTTCGGATAATTCCACCGCGGGCTACTTCTAAGACTGCGTATTCCACTTGGCTGTCTCGCATCACGGCCTTTGCTCCGTCAGGTCCACTGTAATCTCCTTTTAATATAGGAACATCATCAACGGAAACCGTATCTGTGGATGCCATGCCCACTTGGTGACCAGCAACGGTTAATATATGGGAAATTAGTCGTGTCGTTGTCGTTTTTCCATTGGTTCCTGTGACAGCGACTGTTGGTATGAGAAACTCTTTTCCTTCGGGAAAGAGCATATCCACGACAGCACCCGCAACATCACGTGGTTTTCCAATCGAAGGAGCCACGTGCATACGAAAACCTGGGCCAGCATTTACTTCGATAACACCGCCGTTTTCTTGCACCAATGGTTGCTCCAAAGATTCGGCAATCATGTCGATCCCCATCACATTGAGTCCAATGGTTCTTGCAATGCGTTCGGCCATGCGGTGATTCATCGGATGCACAATGTCTGTCACATCTTCCGCACTCCCTCCCGTACTGATATTGGCCGTTGCTTTGAGCTGCACTTCTTCTCCAGCTTCTGGAACGGATTGGAGCGTATGCTTTTGGATATCTAAGAGACGCATCGTTTCGTCGTCAATTGTGACTTTCGTAAGTCGTTTTTCATGCCCATGTCCGCGGTCTGGGTCTGCATTTAATGCTTCAATCAGTTGTTGCACGGTTTTCTCTCCATCACCTACCACAAACGGTGGGACTCTTTTCGCAGCTGCAATGAGTTTTCCACCGACAACCAAAAGTCTGTAATCATTTCCTTTTAAATAATTTTCAATGACTAGGGCTTCTTTTTTATCTTTCAAAAGTTCAAATGCAGCTTGTAATTCTTCTTTATTTTTTATATTCAATATCACGTCACGACCATGGTTTCCATCTAATGGTTTTAGCACAACGGGATAACCGATTTTTTCAGCCGCGCGGAAAGCCTCATCCCATGTAGAAATCACTTCTCCCTTGGGAACCGGGACACCACTTTGACTTAAGATCGTTTTTGTTCGGTCTTTATCCGCTGCGATTTCTACACCCAGGGCCGATGTATCGTCCATGAGTGTGGCCTCGATTTTTCGCTGATGCTTTCCTTGTCCTAATTGGACATAACTGCACTCATTCAAACGAATGTAGGGGATGCCTCGTTTTTTAGCTGCGTCCACAATGGCTTGGGTTGATGGGCCAAACTCTGTTTCACAGGCAAGTTCTTGGAGTTCTTCCAGCAAAGGAGCAACTTCTGTCATTTTGCCTGCATAGAGATTGTTCGTGATTTCTATGGCCATTTCTCCTGCGCGTAGACCCACTTGCTCATTGAGATAGCGGTACACAATGTCGTAGGTTCCTTTGGGCTTTCGAGTATAGGTCTTTCCATAGGTGACGGCGTGACCAATTTGACTTTGGAGTTCAAGAGCAATATGTTCTGCCACGTGCCCCGCCCAAGTTCCTCTTTTTACACGCTGAAAAAAACCTCCTCGTTTGCCAGGAGAACAAAAATGTTCTTCCATATGAGGAAGCATTTCTTTTAAATTCTCTACCATGTTGGGAACTTCATCACTTGGCTTATATTCTAAGTCGCCAAGTTCCACTTGTATGTATATGACGGGCTTTTTATGGTAATAATTGGC
>CAMDZK010000018.1 GCA_945910665.1 uncultured Peptostreptococcaceae bacterium | reverse complement strand
CAGGTCTGGAAATTTACACGCTGCGCGTGTAGTGAATTGACTTGTTACGCTCGTCGTTTTAACCCTTTCATACTGAGGGATATTCTATGTTTATCCACATCCACATCTAAAATCCTAACCTTCACCACATCACCCACAGACACGACGGTTGTTGGGTCTTTCACAAAGCGGTCAGCGAGTTGCGAGATATGAACGAGTCCATCTTGATGCACGCCAATGTCTACGAAGGCGCCAAAGGCGGTGACATTTCGCACAACCCCTGTGAGCACTTGGTCTTTTTTCAAGTCTTCCATAGATTTCACTTCCGTAATGAGGACAGGTGCTGGGAAGTCGTCGCGGATGTCCCGTTCCGGCATGGAGATGGCATCCACAATATCTATTAGCGTCTCCATTCCTACCTCATTTTCTTTTGAAAACTTCTCCAAGTCAGACTTTTTCACTTTGTTTTTCTGATTAAAGGAAAGTCCAAATTCTTTAATCAGTTTTTCCGCCACATCATAGGATTCAGGATGGACGAAGGTGTTATCCAATGGGTTTTTCGCATGGTCGATGCGTAAAAATCCCGCACTTTGCGTAAAGGCTTTGTCCCCTAATTGTTTGACTTTTTTCAGTTCCTTTCGCGATGTAAAGGCCCCATGTTCATTTCGATATGCCACAATATTATTTGCGACGGTTTTATTGATTCCCGAGACATAGCGAAGGAGGGATGGGGATGCCGTATTTAAGGAGACACCCACTTGGTTGACCACACCTTCCGTGACGCCGCCTAAAATTGTATCTAAGCGCTTTTGGTTCATGTCATGTTGGTATTGCCCAACACCGATGGATTTGGGGTCAATTTTTACGAGTTCAGCCAATGGATCCAAAATACGGCGTGCTAATGATACAGCACTGCGCAAATTCAGTTCCAATTCTGGTAATTCTTCTTTAGAAATAGGCGATGCGGAATACACAGACGCACCCGATTCATCGACAATTAAATAGGGAATTTTCAAGTTATTTTCTTTTAAAAGATTCGACAAAAACTCTTCCGTTTCACGGCTGGCGGTTCCATTTCCTAAGACGATGGTCTCCACTCCATGTTTTTTAATCATTTGAAGGACTGTATCTTTCGCTTGCTTCAGACGATTTTCAAAGAGAATGGGGAAAATGAGCCCTGCATCCATGACTTGTCCACTTGCATTCACAACGGCCCATTTACATCCATTGCGATACCCTGGGTCTAAAGCCAAGACCATATTGGTTGCCATGGGAGGGACTAAAAGGGCATTTCTAAGGTTTAATCCAAAGAGTTGGAGTGCTTCTTCATGAGCCAGGTTCGTCATCTCGCCTAAAATTTCTGTATCAATGGACGGTTTGATGAGGCGTTTGAAAGAATCACGGCACACTTCCCGTAAGAAGTCTGCCGCATAGCCTTCTTTGTTTATGGATCCAATGGCATACTCCATATGGGGCAACCAATGTCGCTCTTCTACATCAATGGTAAGGCGCAAAAAGTCCGTTTTTACACCGCGGTTGATGGCGAGTAAACGGTGATTGGCCAGTTCTTTTAATGGCTCTGTGTGATCGTAATATTGACGGTACACCGAATCCTCTTCTGTTTTGTTTTCCGTATGTATGGTTCCTTGGGCTAACCATTGGCGGCGCAGCGCTTTTCGCACGTTAGGGTCATCGCTAAGCTTTCCAGCCAAATAATCGTTGGCGGCTGCCATGGCATCGTCCACCGTTTCCAGTGGTTTTTGTTTTTCAGGAACTTCTTGGTTTTTCAAAAATTCTTGGGCTGCTTTTTCAATCTCTTCTTGCGATCCCAGGGATTGAATCACATCCACCAGCGGTTTCACACCGCGAAGCTCTGCAATATCTGCCCGGGTTTGTTTCTTCGGTTTATAAGGTCGATATAAATCCTCCAGCTCCGTCATTTTCTGCGCAGCCAAAATCTTTTGCTCTAACTCTTTATCATCTACACCCAGATCATTTAATGTATTAATAATCGTATTTCTTCTCTCATCCAATTGGAGAAGTGTCTGGTGCAAATCAAACAACTCCCTTAAAGTGCCATCTTCCATGGCACCCGTCATTTCCTTTCTGTAGCGGGCGATAAAGGGAATTGTGTTGTCTTCTGCGTGGAGATCTAAAGCAGCAAGCACGTGATTTTCTTTTAATTGGAGTCGTGTAGCCAATTCCTTGGCATAATCTTGATTTGTTTTTAGTATCGTTTCCATAGATTTATTATACAATGAACCAAGAATAAAGTACAAAAGCGAGTATCCGGGTATAATAGGAGCGAGGTGAGACCATGAAAAAACTCTACATCAAACAAAAAGTTTTTAAAATATTGGATCATTATCCTATCATGGATGAAAACCAAGAAGAAAAGTACCATGTCGACCAATCCATCCGCTGGATAGGCTTTCGCGTCGATGTGACAAACGCCCAAAGGGAACCGGTTTTCTATATTGAAAAAGAAGTGTTCACGTTTCTCCCCCGATACCACGTCCATATTGAAGGCGGCGGGGAGTATACCATTCAAGGCCAGTTTGCCATCTTTCAAACTCATTTAGAAATCGAAGGTTTTGATGAACAAATCACCCTTAAAGGAGACATCTTCGACTTAGACTTTCAGATTTATGCAGACGATCGGCTCATCGGAGAAATTGGTCGCGAGTTTTTCACCTGGGGCGACACCTATGAACTCACCATCCACGAACCTGGCTACGAACTCTTCATCATCAGCCTCTTCCTCTGCGCCGACCAAATCCGCGATGACCAAAAAGGAAATTAGAAATCAAAAAGGCTCTCTCTACAACTCCGAGAAGGAGCCTTTCGTTTAGTACGACATGCATTTTTTATGAATTCTTACTTTCACTTTTTACTGACAAAAATCCCCATCCTATTCTCGGGTGGGGATTTCTTTTCCTATGGTGATTGAATTTTCCGTCACTTCTGATAAATACACCCGCATGTCGACGCCATCGTTTTTTGCTTCACAAAAGGTTTGAGCGTAGAGGGGGTCGCGTTCTGCATGGGGAAAAAATGACGTGGCATCTTCTCGCCCAACGAGGAAGATACACATGGCGTGGTGTCCTTCTTTTTTTATCTCCATGAGGCGTTTTAAGTGTTTCACGCCTCTTGCCGTGACAGCATCTGGAAAGAGTGCCAATCCATTTTCCACTAAATTCACGCCTTTCACCTCCACAAAGAGCTTCTCTCTTTTTTGTTCAATCAGTAAATCGAGTCTTGAATCCTCCACTTTCACTTCTCGTTTGATTGTATCTGGCTGTTCCCAACCTTGAATTTTCCCTTGTTCAAAGGCATGGGTGACGACAGCGTTATTCACTTGGGAATCCAAATTGACCCAAATCCCTTCATGCAAGATGGAGATAAGACTATACTTGGTTTTTCTTGTAGGGTTATTATGAAACTGCACAGTACAGAGTCTCTCAGGGAGAAGGAGCTCTTGCATGCGGCCCGTATTTTTGACGTGCACTTGATGGATGAGGCCATCCACTTCCACTTCTGCGATAAATCGGTTCACTCTTTTTTTAAAGATGCCTGGTTGGCAATCAGGGTATAGAATCATATTTTCTCCATAAAAAATGCAACCTTTTCAGATTGCACTTACGCTTTTGGTTCAAAAACTTCTTTTTCAAGGGCTTCTTTCACACTTTTTTGTACGCGGGCGAGTCCTGCGTGGACGTTACAGGTGCGTCCGTTCTTATTGTTTTCGCAACTAAACTCGTCGTTCATACAACGATTGATGACGATGGGTCCTTGAATGGCTTCCACCACTTCTAGGTATGTAATGGGTTTTGTTACATCGTACAGATGATAGCCACCGTTGACACCACGTTTTGAATTCGTAATTTTCGCCGCGTTTAATTTCCTTAAAATTTTCAATAGAAAACGCAAGGGGATATGCATCTGTTCACTGATTTCATTCGCCCCAATAATACGATTTGGTTCTTCAATTAGACAATTGATGACGCGAAAAGCATAGTCTATTTCATGTGTGAGTTTCATTTTTATCCCCAATCTATCCGTATTATATCCATTATAGTGTTCATCAGTTAAAATAACAAGTTATGATTTTAAAATAAGCTTCCTGGTTGCAAAAAGGGCAATAAATACAAGCACGGCAAACAAGACGATGGAACCCCCTGGTTTAAGTCCACCGTAATAGGCGATGGTAAGACCTGCTAAAGTAAACAAAATCCCAAAAAAGGATGCGTAGAGAACCGTTTGTTTATAACTTTTGGCTAATTGCATCGCACAGGCGACGGGCAAGACCATCATCGATGAAATGAGAAGAACTCCCACCGTTCTTGATGCGATGGAGATGACAAGTGCCGTCATTAAGGTAAATAAAAAATTGATTTTTTTCACGGGAACGCCTGCAATTTTTGCACTTTCCATATCGACACTATTATAGAGGAGCCCTTGGTAGTAATGGATAAATAAAACGAGAACTGTGATGGAAATTCCCACGACGATGAACACTTCCGTATTGGACACGGATACGATAGACCCAAAGAGAAAGCTTTCATAGCCTGCACCGCCGGTTAAAAATCCCGAAAGGACACTGGCAAGACCAATTCCTGCGGATAGAATAATGGCTGTGGAAAGTTCACCGAATTGTGGAAAGCGCTGTCTGATTCCTTCGATGGAAAAGGCGGCAAAAACACTAAAAAACATAGCGCCTAGAATGGGATTGATGCCTAGTAATAGGCCCCCAATAACCCCAGCTAAGGAAACGTGCGACAGGGCATCACCTAAAATAGGCGTTCTACGATTCACAAGAACAACTCCAATTAAAGGAAGGACAAGTCCTAAGCAAGCGCCCACTAAAAGCGCTTTTCGCATGTACATAAACTCAAACACAGTCCACCTCCACCGCGCGGCCTCCTTGCATTTCCACTTTTCGATTGCAAATCTCTGTAATCCCCTTTGTTTCATGGGTGACGACCAACAGAGAAAGCCCGTGACTTCTGTTAAAATGACGCAAGAGATGATACAACCCTTCTTTGCTCTTCTCATCGAGGCCGATGGTCGGTTCGTCGAGAATCAAGAAGTTCGGGCTTGAGACCATCGCTTTGGCAATCAATACGCGCTGTTTTTGTCCCCCGGAAAGATTGAAGAAAAGATCGTCTTTTTGGTCGTACAAATCCACTTTACGAAGGGCGCTACTGATACGGTCTTCCTCGTATTCCGTATTTTTAAAGAAGCGCGTGCCTCCTGGGTAGAGGTTTAACCCCACCATTTCCTTTGCAGTAATGGGAAAGGAATAGAGGCGTTCGGTCCCCATTTGGGGCACGTAACCAATTTTTAAATCGGGATGCTGAAGGATTTTTCCCTTTTGCGGAGTGATACTCCCCAAAATCAATTTTAATAAGGTCGATTTTCCTGAACCGTTGGGTCCCATGACACAAAGACTCTCTCCTTTTTGCATAGTCAGAGAGAGTCCGTCAAGTACACGCGTGGGTCCATAGGAAAAATCAATATTTTCTAAGGTAAATAACGATTCCATATTACTCCAGTGCTTCGGAAAGCGCGTTGATATTCTTTTGCATGATGGCTAAATAATCTAAATTTGCGTCAATTTCTTCTTGCGTACGCCCTTCTAATGGATTGAGCTCTTTTGCTTCTCCTCCAATTTCTGAAGCGATGGTTTGAGCAATTTTGTCAGATCCCAATGGGTCGTAGAAAATGGTGGTAAGACCTGTTTCTTTGGCTAATTCTACGAGTTCTGCCATGCGTTTTGGATCCGGTTCTCCTAAAGAAGATGCTCCTTCAATACCATGCTGTGTCAAACCATAATCTTTTGCCAGGTAACCAAAGCTTTCATGGCCCACGATAAAATCTTTTCGTTTAACTTCTTCGAAGGCTTCTAAGGCTCTTTCATGGAGTGCGAGAAAAGCATCTCTTTCTTTCTCAAAATTACTTGAAAATTCTTCGGCATGCTCTGGATAAATTTCACTGAGAGCGTCTTTAATCACTTCCATTTGATGCACTGCATTAGGAAGACTGATCCATGTGTGAGCATCATATGCGCCACCCTCACGGTCATGGGCTTCTTCGTGTGCTTCATCTTCATGGTCATGAGAATGGGAGTGTCCTTCTGCAAGAGTTAATCCTTGTGAACTTTCAATTGCGACAAAATCTGTATTTGTTTCTTTTGCAGATTCAATGACATCATCTGCCCAGTGTTCAAAGCCACTACCATTATAAATAAATATCGAAGATTTTTCGATTTCATTGCGGTCTTGGGTAGACATTTCCCAACCGTGTGGGTCTACTCCAGCGCCAACAAGTGTCTCTACTTCGACTAAGTCACCACCAACACGCTCTACAAAATCCGCGATCGGATAAAAACTAGCGATCACGCTAATTTTCCCTGTTTCTTCTGCTTGTTGCTCATTCGTACACCCTACGAGTAAGAATAAGGCAAATATATAAATAATCTTTTTCAAACTTTACCCCTATCCAATTTACATTGGGTTTGCTTCTGTAAGTTCTAATTCTTTTCTAAATTTCTCGATAATTTTCTTTTCTAAACGTGAGACAGTCATTTGCGAGATACTCAATTCTTTCGCAATGGCCACTTGCGTTTGTTTTTCAAAGTAACGCAATTTTAAGATGGTCTTTTCCATATCGTTTAACGATTCCATGCCTTTTTCGATAAAATCGACGGTTTCGATTTTCGTAAAGTAGGTGTCTTCTTCTCCGATTAAATCAGCAAATTTTACGTCTTTTTCTTCGTTGGCTGCATCTAATTGAGCATCTAAAGATTGTGGTGCGTAGACTTTCGATGCCTCAATGACTTCTAAGACTTCTTCTTCTGTCGTTTCTAAGTAGTCAGCAATATCTTTAATGGTGGGTGCCCGTTGTAATTCTTGAGAAAGAGACGTTCTTGCCGTATTCACTTTTTTACTCATTTCCTGAATGCGTCTGGGTACGCGAATGACCCAACCTTTATCGCGGAAATATTTTTTAATTTCTCCGATAATGGTGGGTGTGGCAAAAGACGAAAATTCAAACCCTCGATCCGGATTAAAGCGATCCACCGCTAAAATTAAGCCAATGGATGCAACCTGAAAGAGGTCGTCGTACTCAATTCCCTTATTGATATATTTTTTAGAAAGAATTTCTGCGATATACAAATGCTCTTCAATGAGTTGATTTCTAATTGCGATATCTTTTGTCGCTTGATATTCGAGAAATAGCTTTTGTATTCGCTCCTTATTCTTTCTTTTCTCATCGGCTTTTTCTTTCACTTACAAAGACCCTTTCACTTTTTGCATGCGAATGCCATCTTCTTTTTCTTCCACAACATCCATTAAGGATCGCATGATTAAGACACCCATTTCGTGAACGGCGTTATCTGGTGAGCCAAATGGACTCACTTCAATTTCCAATTGATCGTCATGGGGATAGAACGATACTTCTATATTATCCCCCAAAAGCATGGCATTGTTACAAGCTTCTGAAACGCATACGCGGATATCTTCAATGGCTTCGATATCAAAGTCCATGGACGATGCGAGGGATGAAGCTGTCAGACGCAATATGGAAATAAACTCAGGACGTGCTGGAATTCGTACAAAGATTGGTTCCATTATTCTTCTCCAATATGAAAGACTTGTTCTAAATCCGTAATGACAAACAATTTCATAATATTTGGTTTCAAGTTTGTCACATAAATTTCGTTTTCATTTTCTTTCATTTTGTTATACAGGCCAATCATGGCACCCAAACCTGTGGAATCAATGTAGTCTAACTCTTCTCCATCGATGTAAATATCTGCTTTATGATCGGACCATGCGGCGAGCATTTCATCGCGAAAATAGGAGGAAGAGAAGATATCTAAATCTCCTCCGATTTGAGCGAGCCAACGATTTTCTTCTTCATTGTATTGTTTGTTAATTTTTAGATTCATTTTTTCTCCCTCTTGCTACCAACGAATAGATTATTCGCAGTTCTTTTTTCCTTCCATTGTACTTGTCTATCGTGTGGTTGTAAAGATTTAGAGATCTTCTACATCTTCTACGTATTTTGTCACTGCTGCTATGCGGTCTTCAGAGTCTTTCATATCTTTTAGTTTGACACCACTGGTGCGTTTTCCCATGGATGAAATCGTGCCTACATTCAAGCGGATGACATCGCCAGACAGAGACACCATCATAATTTCATCTTGCGCTTTGACGACTAAGGCACCGATTAAATCACCGGTTTTTTCTGTGGTTTTATAGGTGTAGACCCCTTTACCGCCGCGTTTTTGTTCCGTGTATTGGCTCACAGGCGTGCGTTTTCCATACCCGAATTCACTAACTATAAGGAGCGTACGGTTTTCTTCCATGCATTCCATGGAGACGACTTCATCTTCTTCACGAAGCGTGATTCCTTTCACTCCGCGGGCATTTCTTCCCATGGCGCGGACACCGTCAGCGTTTGCCACAAGGCTCAGTCCATGTTTTGTGACTAAAATAAAGGAATCGTCTTTACTGATTACTTTTACTGTGACAAGTTCATCTCCTGCATCTAGGCGAATGGCGATGAGTCCTTTTTTCTGAATATTTGTATACTGTTTTAATTTCGTCTTTTTGATAATTCCATTTTTCGTTGCAAAGAGGAGATAATCATCTTCTTCAATGTCTTCTTCAATTCGAAAAGCTGCCGATACTTTTTCTCCTGGCATTAAAGAAAGAAGGTTTACAATCGCCTGTCCTTTGGCTGTTCTCTTTCCTTCAGGAACTTCATATGCTTTTAAGCTATAAATTTTTCCTTTATTCGTAAAGAAGACCAAATCGTCGTGGGTGGTGGCTGTAAAGAGCGTTTCCACATAGTCGTCGGTGCGTTGGGAAAGTCCCATAATGCCTTTACCACCGCGGTTTTGGACTTTGTACATGGACGTTGGCGTTCTCTTAATATAGCCTTGTTTTGTAAGGGTGATGAGTACATCTTCTTTTTGAATGAGCTCTTCAATATCGATTTCATCGGCTGCTGGTTTAATTTTTGAACGGCGTTTATCCCCGTATTTTTCCTTAATTTCCAGCATCTCATCTTTTATCACTTGGAACATAAGACGATCATTTCCTAAGAGCTCTTTGTAACGGTTGATTTCTTTAATGAGATCTGCGTATTCCGCGTCGAGTTTATCTTTTTCAAGACCCGTTAAACGGCGCAGACGCATGTCCAAAATAGCAGTCGCTTGAATATCTGTTAATCCAAAGCGTTCCATGAGTGTATCTTTTGCGGTTTTATCATCTTTCGAACCTCTGATAATGCGAATGACTTCGTCGATATTATCAATAGCGATTAAAAGTCCTTCGATAATATGCGCTCGTGCTTCCGCTTTCTTTAAATCGTATTGAGTTCTTCTAGTGACGACTTCAAACTGATGATCCACGTAATGAGTAATCATTTCCTTTAAAGTGAGGACTTTTGGTTCTCCACCGACAAGGGCTAGGTTAATCACGCCAAAGTTCGCTTGTAATTGGGTTTGTTTGTACAGATTATTTAAGATGATGTTTGGGTTGCCATCTCGTTTTATTTCAATGACAATGCGCATTCCTTCTCGGTTGGATTCATCGCGAAGATCTGAAATTCCCTCTAATTTTTTATCTTTTACGAGCTCAGCTATTTTTTCAATGAGGCGCGCTTTATTGACGGCGTAAGGAATTTCTGTGACGACGATGGAATAGCGTCCTCGGTGCTCTTCAATATTTGTGACGGCACGCATGACGATTTTTCCACGGCCCGTTTTATAAGAGCTAATAATTCCAGATTTCCCCATAATATGGGCACCCGTTGGAAAATCAGGGCCTTTAATATGTTTCATCAACTCTTCTGTCGTGATGTCTGGATTATCGATATAGGCGATGCATCCGTCGATGGATTCTCCTAAGTTATGGGGAGCCATGTTCGTAGCCATCCCAACGGCAATCCCTGTAGCTCCATTGACGAGAAGGTTTGGATAACGAGCCGGCAAGATGACGGGCTCTTGTTCCCTATCGTCAAAGTTTGCTTGGAAATCGACGGTTTCTTTGTTGATATCCCGAAGCATTTCTTTGGTGAGTTTTGCCATGCGAAGCTCTGTATAACGCATATGCGCAGCGCCGTCACCATCGATGGAACCGTAGTTTCCTTGGCCGTCGACCAATGGATAGCGGGTGTTAAAGTCTTGGGCAAGGCGAACAGCAGCATCGTAAATCGCCGTATCTCCGTGGGGGTGGTATTTACCTAATACATCCCCAACCAGACGCGCCGATTTTCTGTAGGGTTTATCTGGTTCTAATCCTAATTCCTGCATCCCCCAAAGGATTCTTCTGTGTACGGGTTTTAAACCATCCCGCACGTCTGGAAGTGCACGAGCCACAATGACGGACATGGCGTAGTTTAAGTAGGAGGTTTTCATCTCCTTTTCAATGGAAATAGGAATATTATTTTGTGTATTTAAATCAGTCATTCATTCCCCTCCTAAGCGTCAATGTCTTGAACATAACGGGCATTCTCTTCAATGAATACTCTACGTGGTTCAACTTTTTCTCCCATGAGCATGGTGAATATTTCATCGGAGTACACTTCTTCATCGATGGTTACTTGTAAAAGGACGCGGTTGTCTGGGTTCATGGTCGTTTCCCACAATTGTTCCGCGTTCATTTCCCCAAGCCCTTTATAGCGTTGAATGTGCACGTTTTTGCCTTCGTAACGTTTCATGGCGACGCTGAGCTCTTCTTCTGTGTAGGCGTATTCTAATACTTTC
>CAMDZK010000017.1 GCA_945910665.1 uncultured Peptostreptococcaceae bacterium | reverse complement strand
GAAAATAGCAAACATTGTACTAGGAACTTTTACACAAGATTTTGGACTTGACTTAATAGAATATTATAAGTGTAAAATTATCTTCTTTATTCTAATCAGGATTAAGTTATCAATTTCTAAAAGAATACGAACTCAATTTTGACTTTTATTTATATAATGATTCAGTTCATGAATAAAAGAATACTATTTCATAAGGTGATTATACGTATAAGGAGTACAAATTTTGAATAAAAAAATAGAATTGATTTTAGTTGTCTTACTTTCATCTATCGTCATAATTGGTTGCGCACGCAATCGGTATTTGCCGGCAGTTGCTGAGATTCCAGATTTGGGTCCCCGCCCAACGCTCAAGGAAGTTTTGAAACAAGAATATATGGATGATTTTTTGTACATGTATGATATTTTAGATCGTCATTATCCATTATTTGAAATTAGCAAAAGAGAGCGTGGAAAAGACTGGCGCTCCAAGAAAAATGACTTTCAAACGATGATTTCAGAAGTTAATTCCGATCGGGAATTTCGAGAAGCGATCATGTCTATATTAGGCGAATTAAATAACGGACATACGAATCTTTTGATTGAAGGAGGGTATGCACAATATTTTTACTCCATGCTTTACACACAGCCGAGAAATTCATGGTACTTCACTCAAAGAAAAGTATTTGAACAAGACAATGTCCGTGCGAGATATGATTTAACGAACGAATCCATTGACCACTACGTCGAACAGTTAAACCCAACATCTGATGACACTATACGAAACATAAGAACCTATGACATTATCGACGGAAAAGTCGGATACATTTCTGTGCAAGACATGCTCACAGTCGATGATAGCGAGCGTTTTCGTCAAGAAGAACAGCAGGTGAAAGAGTACTTGAATCAAGTCAAAGATTATCCTGCTTTAATTTTAGATGTGCGAGGCAATAGTGGAGGAATGCCTGAGTACTGGACAAAGTTTATACTCGCACTACTAATTGAGAACGATATTTCAACGGACCACTATTACTTTATGCGCACTGGAGAAAAATTTGCACCATTGGTCGACCATTTTCATCCACTGACAGAAAATGACCTAGACACATTTGCCTTTCCTCAAGAAACGATAGATGTTATTGCAAACACAGATATGTACACGACGCTGACACTTTCCATATCCCCTAGAGAAGACTCGATTAATTATAAAGGAAACTTGTATTTGCTTGTTGACTCAAAAACGTATAGTTCCGCCGATACATTCGCTATTTTCGCAAAAGAAAAAGACATTGCGACTGTCATAGGAAGTAAAACGGGTGGAGGTGGCGTCGGATTTGGGATGATTTTCTTCGATCTTCCAAACACAGGTTATCTTGTATCTATGACACCCATCATCGGCGTTACAGAACAAGGGATTATCAGCGAAATGGATAAAACACAACCTAATTATGAGGTAAATCCACTGCGTATGATGGGCACAGATGGCAAATTAATTTTAGAAAGAGATCGTGCGGTACAACAAGTGTTACGGCTTGAAAAATTGTTGGAAGAGTAGAGTGAAGGTACAAATTATAAAGCATCCTAAGGAGGTAGGTCAACTATATTTTAAGATTATAGAAACTGCATGAAAACAAATGTTGAAATTGTAATCATTTCTACACAAAATTAAGGAGGTAAAAATTGAAAAAATCTAAATTTAATCTTGAAATTCCCATTAGTGATGATCAAGTGTTAATTTATAATTCAATGAATAATGGGTTGAATGTCATGTCAAAAGAAGAGTATGAAGTCTTTAATAATCTAAATTTATATATAAAAGAGATTGAGAATTATTCCTTTTTGAAAGAATTAAAGCATGATGGATTTATCGTTCCGGCAGATACAGATGAAAATATGATATTAAGGTATAAATTATTTGCAAATCGATATGGCAATTCAAAATTAGCATTAACTATTGCACCCACATTAAATTGCAATTTTGATTGTGTATACTGTTATGAACAAAATGAACGAGTAAAGTCAACAATGGACTCTGATACAATTGATAGTATTATTAAGCTCGTTGAAAGTAAATCAAAAAATATTGATACTTTACTCGTTTGTTGGTATGGTGGAGAACCTTTGTTAGAAGTTGATGTCATCAAAGAACTGTCGAATGCTTTTATAGATATATGTAAAAATAATAACATAGAGTATATTGCCCATATGGTAACTAATGGATATTTATTAAAAAAAGAGACCGCATATTTACTAAACGATTTAAAAGTGTCTTCTTATCAAGTAACAATTGATGGGGAAAAAAATAGTCATGATAGTAGACGTATGTTACATAATGGGCGTGGTACATATGATGTAATATTAAGAAATTTAAAAGATATTTCGACAATAGTTCCACGTGTTTCTATAAGAGTAAATATAGACAAACAAAATGAAGACGATTTGATGCTTGTTAAGAACCAAATATCAGAAATAGATACCATGAATGTATTTAATGTATATCCAGGTAAAGTTGAAAATACTAACAATGCTTATAATGATAACGCATGTTTTTCTGATAATGAATTTGCCAATATGAGACAGTCTAACATAAAAATCGATTCGAAAGAAATGGCGATGAAAGAATACCCGGAAATCCGTTCAACGTATTGTGGAGCTGACAACACCAGCTCATTTGTCATCAACTATAATGGTGATTTATATAAGTGTTGGGTAGACATAGGCGATAAAGAAAAATCTATCGGTAATATTCAACAAATTGAACAGAATACTCATAATTCAATATTTTTTGACTATTTAATGTTTGATAGTACCTCTGACAATAAATGCAAAGATTGTGAGATTTTACCGATATGCATGGGGGGATGTCCGAATGAACGTGTATCTAAAAAAGAGCCCCAATGTATCACTGAAAAATATTATTTAACAGATAAATTAAAAGCGATAGGAGAGTTTTTATTATCTGAAATTGAATAATATCAATTAAATCTTAGTTAAAAAGGAGTCATAATTTGCTTAATATAATGAGATTTATGAGACCCTATTTGTTAACCTCAAGACAATACATTTACAAGTATTATTTTTCAGGAAGTTTAAATTTAATAATTTCATTACTAAGTCCATACCTTATTGGTAATTTCATAGACTTATTGACGAGAACTACTACGTTTAAGAATATATTGGAATATTCTATATTATTTTTTGTTATGAATATCAGTGGTATATTTCTTTCATATTTAAGAGACAAAAATCATACAATTTCTCAAAGTAATACTGTATTTGAAATTAGTAAAGATTTGATTTCACATTTTCAATCTATCTCCTTAAAAGAATCTGAAAAAACTGACTTAACAACTCTGACTCAAAGAATGAATATCGACACAAATACAGTTTCGAGTTTTAGCGTAAGTTGGCTATTCAATATCGTTTCAAACATATTGTTATTTGTTACAACTTTACTAATTATAGCCTCTATTCATCCAGTTATGATTATTTTAATGATTGTATTAATAAGGATATATATTTTAGTATATATACTGATGCGAAAAAAAGTATACGAAGTAAATAGAGAACTTACAGAGGTTCAGGCTTCTTTCTTTTCACTATATCATCGACAAATAACTAGGGTTCGCTCAATTAAGTTACAAAGTGCACAAGCCACGATAGGTAAATTGTTTTCCAGAGCCTATACGAATTTACTTCGAATAACGATGAGGTCTCAAAAAATAAATTATGTTTATAGTTCATTAGATAATACTATTTATACTATTATGATTATCGGTTCGTTTTTTGTCGGAGGACGATTAGTGCTAAGTAATTCTTTAACTATTGGACAATTTACAATTTTATCTATTTTTTTTTCGTATGCCCTTGATAGCATTCGGTTTTTCTTTACTTTAGGACAAACAATAGAAAACACAAGAGTTTCTTTTGATAGAATTGTGGAAATTTTTAGAATTGCAGAAGAAAATAATGGAGTTATTAAAATTAAAAATATTGATTCTGTTGATATCGAAAATTTAAGTTTTGCGTATAAAGAGAATGAGTTTGTTATCCAAGATTTTTCGTATACTTTTAAACCAGGACGAATTTATACCGTAAAAGGAAACAACGGTTCAGGTAAATCTACATTACTGAATATAATTGCCGGGATGTATCTTAAACAATATTGTGGGAAATTAAGCATGAATGATTTGGCTATAACAAAGTTAGACATGATAAATCTTCGCAAAGAAAAAATATCTGTATTAGAGCAAACCCCTATGTTTTTTGAATGTAAAAATTTACAACAGAACATACACTTTTGCAATCTTCTTGAAAGTCTCGATGACAAAATGCAACCCATTTTACCCTTGTTTAAAAAGAATGCCTTGAATAATGAAACTTTCGAAAAGCTTTCAGGAGGACAAAAACAGAGAATTGCACTTGCGCAGTGTTTATCCAAGCCATCCTCATTACTACTTTTTGATGAACCGACTTCTGCTCTCGATGAAGAGACTACGAGTAAGTTAATAAAAATTTTGGAAGATATTAAACATACTCGTATCATAATATTGGCAACCCATGATTCTAGATTAATAAATTTTTCAGATGAAACAATACAATTATAGAAACGTTATGCAAAAGGAGCAAATGATGAAAAAGAAAATTGCAATTATCACA
The DNA here is from genome assembly GCA_945910665.1 of uncultured Peptostreptococcaceae bacterium. Classification (GTDB taxonomy): domain Bacteria; phylum Bacillota; class Clostridia; order Tissierellales; family Peptoniphilaceae; genus JAAYQA01. The sequence goes on along the minus strand of CAMDZK010000017.1, from coordinate 6,129 downwards.
ATCGGATTAGCTTTGTTACTAATTACTGTTGCTAGCTATCAGAAATATCAACAATCACCTAGAGCAATTCCAACATTTGGTGAACGCCCAGAACCTGAAATCTTAACGATAGAGCAGTATATCGAAGATTTTGAGTATGCCTATGATATCTTAGAAGCACATTACCCGTATTTTAAAGTCAATGAAATAAAAACTGGGGTCGATTGGCTTGAACAAAAAGAGAAATATCTTGAACAACTATCGAATGTGACAGTAGACGGACAATTCACTTCCACTATGCAAGGGATATTGGACGAGTTACATAATGACCATGTAAGACTTATGCCTGCCGAAGAAGGATTAATGTTTTATACAAGTTACATGACACAGCCGCGATACACTTGGACTTCAAAGGCAGCAGAGGTTTTTGAAAAACCAACTGTTCGTGCGCGGTATCCGATCACCAATGAAAGAATTGATGAATACCTTTCGCTTACCCGGAATCTGGAAGAGATGGGCGAGCAAACAAACTTAAAAGCCTATGATTTGGTTCCAGGTCAAGTGGGATACTTTTCAATCGCATCAATGTTGCCCTATGATCCAAAGAGCACGAGAGTTCAGGCCGAAAAGGAATACTTGCTTCCATATCTTCAGTCAGTCAAAGACTACCCTGCACTAGTGATTGATATCCGCGATAATTATGGCGGAGATTCAGCATATTGGGCGAATTTCATTTTACCGATGATTCTTGATGAAGAAGCATCGAGAACGGCTTATTTGTTTCAGAAGGATGCACCACTATTTGAGCATATGATTCGGCAACATAATATGCAAGAATTGTCAGAAGATTTTATCAAATCATTAAATGTGAATCCCCAAGCAGAAGAGATCGTGAGTGATTTTGATTACTATACACGGTGGGAACATAATATTAAACCAAACGCAGACTCAATAGGGTTTAACGGAAATATTTATCTTTTGGTCAATTCACGTGTATATAGTTCTTCTGAAACATTTGCCTCATTTGCCAAGGAATCTGGAATAGCGACACTCATAGGCACAACAACAGGAGGAGATGGCCTGGCAAGCGGATTAACGATTTTTGATTTACCTAACACTGGGTATTTAATTCAATTTACATCTGAGTTAGGAATGACAGAATCGGGGAGTATCAGTGAATTAGACCAAACAACACCGCACTATGAAGCGAGCCCCATTAAACCTCTTGATTCAAATGGAGAGATTAATATTGAAAGAGACCGCACTATTCAGAAAGTGCTCGAGTTAGAAGGATTAGAATTAGACTAGGTAATATCTTGATTTAGTGACAGACATATATTCATTCAATCAAAGAGTGAATGTCTGTTTCTATAAATGTTAGACAAGGAGGTGAATTCAACAATAGTTGTGGAACGCTAATTATTACGATAAAAGAAAGGAGAATACAATGATTAAATTGATTATGCAAAAACCATCGAGTGAATTAGAACCATGGTGTCCACCCAATCACTATATTCCAGGATATCCATGCCCTGGGTTAACATTATTCTGCACTCCAGCTAAGCCAGGCATGAGTCCAACCAGTACGAATAAAATTGAACATATTAAACTTTTAAACAAAGAATAACGTTAGGAAGGTGTATTTATGAAAAAATTAGTCAAATGCGATATTTCCCCACAATGGGACAATTGTCAAGTATTAAACCCATGTCCACCTTTAATAGGACTACCATATTGCCCTGAAAGATTTTATTTATGCGACCCTGGTAAACCAGGTTATGGGCCAAATTCCAATCCTAACAATGACAAATAATCTAAGGGTAGCATTCGAAAATTATCGATGGCTTCCTATTGAGAAAGACAATCATAAAGAAAATATAGAGGAAGATCGAGACGAATTCCAGCAAGGATAGAGAATGAAATAGGAAAGGGCATACTTATTTGTATGCTTTTTCCTATGTACCTAATAAAATAGTATAGTAGATTGTAATGCTGTAGCAATGTTCTAAATTTAGCATTATTGGATTATTTTAGCTGAAGCTTCTCTTCATATTCGATAATTCTTTAGTGATAAATTTTGTATTTGATTTCCCCGCTAAATATCTTCAATATAATTTTTAGTAATGTCTCAGAGCGGCTGTATATGCAATTTTATAATATTTATCGTGTAGTAATCATAGGGTTTTCTCGGCTTTGCTACAAGAACTTACATAAAACTTTAGAAAATAGCAAACATTGTACTAGGAACTTTTACACAAGATTTTGGACTTGACTCCAATGCAATGTTGATTTTTGCATATAATGGTGATCATAGAGAGGTATATATTTATGTAACACAAATTTCTGCAAAGACTCAAAATATTAATGGCGTATCAGGATATGTAGAGATTGATGTCACTAATTACTCAAATTCAGCTAGGGCGGTATATGGGGTACTTTATAAAGATAATGCAATTTTTGCAGATACAGAATTTAAAGATATTTATGTAAGAGCAGGAAATTATGGAACAAGTAGATGATCGGTAACAAGCGAATTCGAAGGTAAGGCTATGTATTTAGAGTTGGATCCAGATGGTTCTAAAACAAAAGATGTTAATGCATATGGAGAATTTTAGGAGGATAAAATGACATTACTTAAAACAGAACTCAAAAAGATGCTGCGCGATTCTTTAAGCTATGTTGCACTCATTTTTCTGATTCCATATCTTTTTTTTGGACTTAAACTTAATAATGGTGTTATAGATTTTCCGCAGGCATATCCTGGGCAGCAGATTGCGCTTTGGTGGGCAGGTTTACTGGGTTATCGCTATTTTGTAACGTGGCATAAAAAAACCGCATTCGACTGGATGCGCTTGGAGCGAAAAGAGAGAACAATAACTTTAGTCGGATTCGCAGCACATACGCTCCTTTTTGTTTTTCTAGGTATCATTATCTTTGTTGTTGCAAAAATTTCCCAAAATCCTGCAGGTGCTTTTCCATGGTTTAATCGCGATGTCCCTCTTTTCATTTTATATTATTATGTATTTCCTATGATGATTAGTTTTCTGGTGGGTATTTTAGTCGCTATTTTTGCGAAAGGACCACTTGGTTATTTTGTGACGCTCATTGTACTCTTTTTAATGGGCCCATTTGGATTTGACTTGTTAGGCACTATTGGACAGTTCTTTCCTAAAGGATTACAAGAACTTTTATTTCAACCCTTACGACTGGGTTATCCTCTTGCCACCAAATCTGTCAATGCATTTTACGGAATGGAAACTGGGCTACGCGTTTTTATGCTGCGCGTTAGCCTCATTGGTGTATGTCTTCTACTCATTTGGTGTTTCGGGCAATTGCTCGAAAAAAGAAAACTTGCCTTTCCAATTTTTATTGGAACAGCTTTCTTATTCGCTTTGTCATTCGTCGGAATAATGAATACATCAAGTGCTCAAATGAGTGGCTTAGGTGAAGTGCAGCGCATGGAAACAGAAAATGCCTACTATGCTGATACCGAGAGTGATTTTAGCACAACATTTGGACAATGGAAAACATTAGAGTTGCATTTAAAGACGAAAAAAGACCTTTCAGTCAATCTAACGGGAGATTTTGAGGTTACTGAATCAACACAGGACCCCAAATTTTCACTGTATCATGCACTACGAATGAAAGAAGTACACGTCAATGGCACCGAGGTCTCTTTTACCCAAGAAGGTGATAACATTTTTCTAAATGACGTAGAATTTATTGAGGGCGAAGTTATTCACCTTGAAATGCGTTATTCAGGAATGACCCCATATCCCTATTTTGCTGATGCAAAAGCAATGTACTTGCCTTCATATTTTAACTGGTATCCAGTCGCATATGCTGGTAACTTGTTCAGAGGAAATCCATTCTTAGCTTTGCCACAGGAATCACAGCCTGTCGCATATTCTGTGCAAGTAGACACAAACAATCCAGTATGGACAAACGTGCAAGAATCGGGGATTTCAGACACCGGTTTGTGTGTGATTTCTGGTTTTGTAACACAAGAAGTGAGAGATAATTTAGATTTGGTATATGCTCAAACGCGTTATTTAGAAGGGGGTATTTCTTTTGTAAAGGATACAGACCAAAAACTCCAAGAAATTGCAGATTATTTAGGAGAAGAATACACGCCTATACGAGCGGTAGCTGTTATTCCTGAAAGCTCACAAACAATCGGATATTATGCTGGGTTAATGCAAAAGAATGGCGATACTGCTTATTTATCGGATGCCCTTCCTTATGAGAATTATATCGAAGATGAACAATGGCAAAGTGAAATGTATTTGGACCGCGTATTTACCTTTGTCAGCGGGAATACAAATTTCATGCGCCAAGATGCGGCGTTACAAGAAGACTTCATGGAGGCATTATTTTACGCGAAAACTGGACGAGGAAATATCAATGATTCCGAAATCAGTCAATTTTTAGACACCGCAAGTGAAGATGATATTCAGACTTTCTTTAGAGAATGGTATACACTCTTATCTTCACAGCGTTTGATAACACAAGACGATGTTAATGAATTACGTTAGGAGATATCATGGAAACACTATTAAGAATTAATCATGTTAATAAATCATATGGAAAACAACAAGTTCTTCATGATATTAATTTAGAATTTAAAGAAGGCATTCATGGATTACTTGGACCGAATGGTGCCGGCAAAACAACACTCATGCGTGCGATACTCGGACTTATACCATATGAAGGCACAATCAGAATAGAGAACACGCGCATAGGTTATTTACCACAGGATTTTCAAATGTTTGGTCGCCTCACAGTGCAAGAAGCAATGGAATATGTTGCAACACTCAAAGATGTTTCAAAACAAACGATTGACGAAGCGCTTGAATATACAGCGCTAGAACAGCAGCGTTCCAAAAAAATTAAAGCATTATCGGGAGGGATGTTACGCCGTTTAGGGATTGCCCAAGCGATATTAGGAGGATCGAAAATATTAGTGCTGGACGAACCAACAGTTGGACTTGATCCAAAACAAAGGGCAAATGTCCGTGACTTGGTGGCGTCATTGAAGGATTCTCACATGGTTTTACTATCCACACATATTGTAGAAGATATTGAATACACAGCAGACACAATAACAGTCATTAACCAAGGGGTAATTGAAGCACACGGAAAGCAAAGAGAATTAATTCAAGACATCCATGGACGTGTGCAATCTCCCACGAGGGGCAGAATCTGGATTTCCTGACGATGCAATTGTTTTACAGAAGAAACCAGTCGAAGGCGGCATCAGTTACCGTTTATTATGTCATCAGCATATCCCTGGGGCTATTATTGAACAAGAAAACTTAGAAGACTTCTATTTTTCGATTGTTGGTGAACAAAATGAATGAATTTCAATTTGCAATTAAAAGCGCTGGAAAAGGGGTGCTTGCACCTCTTTTCTTAGTCTTTGGAGCGGTGGGTTATGGTTTATACACATGGTTCACACACAAAGACCCCACGCAATTTATTTATTTTTTGACAGATATACTTCCAGTATTTAGCTTTTTTTGGGTTGTATTAATCATAAGCGAAGCTTTTACACCACAAGGTGGAGAAATTTTTTTCGTTTATCAAAATCTGCGTTCTATATGGGTAAAAAAAACCGCTGTATTAGCATTTTCATACACAGTTTTAATTTTATCGGTATCTACTCTTTTTTTATATTTGTTTCATCAACTTAATCTATGGTCGATTTTAAAAATCGTTTTTTCGAGTTTGTTTTATGGGTTCCTGTCATTTTTTCTATTAACGCTTTTTAAAGATCGCATTTGGGCGAGCTTTTTAACATTAAGCATTTTTCTAATCTTTGAATATGCGCGCATGGATTTATTTATCAATGTTCAACGCTTATTTGGCAGAGAATATGGAATCGGTTTAAGTCTATTTATCCATGCGATTTATTTATTCATTTTTTTAGTCTTAGGGAGCAGGCGATTACCGTTAAAAAATTAAAATAAGAAAAGTAAATACTTGTCTATTTACTTTCTTTTGGTACAATATGTTAAAATACAAGTAAATATAGATTAAAGTAACACACGAGAAACGAGGGGATACCAATGCACCAAAAATTAAAAATCGCAATTATCATTATTTTATTGGCATTGTTTGCTGTCTCAAATTTGGGCATGCCCTTGGTGG
>CAMDZK010000016.1 GCA_945910665.1 uncultured Peptostreptococcaceae bacterium | reverse complement strand
CTAAGGACGCGTGAAAACCTTTTCGAACTAGGGTCTGCCAAGTGTTCGACTCGTCCTCCTGCTTTTGCTGTGGCGATGACTCCCAACAGAGGTACACCGACACCTGTAAGTAAGAACCCGACGGTAGCAATGAATGCAGAGTCGCCTGCTTGAAGTCCTAATAGGGGAGGAAAGATGAGGTTTCCAGCACCGAAAAACATGGCAAACAAGGCAAAACCGATGATGAGAATGTCCATTCCTTTTTGTTGTTTTTTCATTGTAACTCCTTTCAAAGTTTGTTGTAGTAACAGTGTATACTAACTGAGCACTATGATAGAGAGTATCAAACGAAAAAAGACATGTCAAAATCGTTTTCAGACAATATGCTGTAAAGTATGATAGTTTCTAAAGATTATAATAATTTATCATCAATAAAATAGAGTAAATCTTGGCATAAAAAATACAATCCCAGAGTTCTGCGGGTCTCAAAACAGAGAATCTCATTACAATATTAACGATTCCATTGAGGAAAGAAAACACCAAACAATAGTTTAATTTTTGAGTTTTGTTTAAATATGGGATTATAAAGAAATTGCATGTAAATGATAAAAATACATCAAACATATTCAGTGTTCTGTTGTTCATGTTTCTTGCATTGAAGTGTTCACGGTATGTTAAAAAATTATAACATCTTGCTGAGCGATGAAAGACAATAAAAAAGAGGGATTCCCTCTTTTTTTAATCCAATTCTGCTGTCCCCACATTTAAATCGTAATAACGGCCTTTCAGTTGCATTAAATCATCGTGATCGCCTCTTTCTACGATTTCACCTTGTTCTAATACGATGATTGCATCACTTCTTCGAACGGTAGACAATCGATGGGCGATAACAAAGGTTGTACGTCCTTTCATAAGCTCATCCATCCCGTCTTCTATGAGTGCTTCGGTCCTCGTGTCGACAGAGGATGTCGCTTCATCTAAGATGAGAACGACAGGATCTGCGATGGCCGCTCTCGCAATGGATAGCAGTTGACGTTCTCCTTGGGAGAGAGAGCCTCCGTCGTCTGTAATGTAGGTGTTATAGCCGTCTTTTAGCTGCATAATAAAGTCGTGGGCATTGGCTCTTTTTGCCGCTTGAACAACTTCTTCATCGGTTGCATCCAACCGTCCATAACGGATATTGTAAGCGATGGTTCCTTCGAACAAATGGACATCTTGCAGTACGACACTCATGATACTGCGTACATCGTATTTATTGATTTGGGAGATATCGATTCCATCAAAAGTGATTTTACCTCCGTCAATTTCGTAAAAGCGATTAATGAGATTTGTAATCGTCGTTTTGCCCGCACCTGTGGATCCGACAAAGGCAATTTTTTGCCCGGGTTTTGCAAAGAGTGAAATATCTTTCAAGACCTTTTGCCCTTTTGTATATCCAAAATCTACATTGTGGAAGCGAATATCCCCTTTGACTGGAATGCGTTGTTCGCCATTGTCCGTAGGAACAACCCAGCATAAGTCTTTCTTACCATCGCAACCTTCCTCTAGATGAATTAAATCGTCTAAATCCTCAGGGTCCTCATCGAGGAGACGGAAGATTCTCTCTGCGCCAGCAATGGCAGCTAAAATCGCATTCATTTGATTGGAGACTTGCGTGATAGGGCGCGAAATCGTCCGTGTAAACTGCAAGAATGATGCGATATTTCCAACGGAAAGTCGGCCTTGGATGACAAAGATTCCACCCGTAACGGCCAAGAGTGCATATTGGAAATAGGATAAGTTCCCCATGACGGGCATCATCATGACCCCATAGGCGGATGCTGTGGTGCTATTTTCTCGTAAGATTTCCGCTTGTTCATTAAATTCAGCTATCGCATGGTTTTCATAGTTAAATACTTTGACGATCTTTTGTGCATCGATCATTTCTTCCACATAGCGGTTCAGTTCCGCGGTAGATTCTTGACGCTGACGAAAGAAGCGCCCACTTTTTTGGGCAATGGCCCGCGCGATGAATATCATCATGGCCAAGGTAACGACGACAACCACCGTCAACAGGGGACTTAGATAAATCATCATGCCTAGAGTTCCAATCACTGTGACGATGGAGATGACAATTTGTGCCACCGACTGTTCTAAACTTTGATTGAGAATATCCATGTCATTGGTGAACGTTGACATTAAACGCCCATGCCCGTGCTTGTCGTGGAAAGCGATAGGGAGAGTTTGTATTTTTTCAAAGAGCTCTTCTCGTAATTGATGGATGATTTGTTGGGCGATGCGCGCCATGGCTAGGTTTCCAAAATACTGGAAGAGAATAATCGCAGCTACAAGGCCAATCATGATGAGTAAATACCAGCGGATGGAGCTGATTTGTCTCGTTTCAATAATGGTATCGATGATGGGGCTAAGCATTCCGTTTGCAGCAATTTGTGCGACTGTACTTAATACGATCATCAACAAACCACCGACAAAGGCGAGTTTGTGGAATTGAAAGTAAGAGAAGAGGCGGGCCATCGTTTTTACTGGGGAATTGGGTAAAAGTTTTTCTTTTTTCATCCTTCGATCACCCCTTTTTGTTGCGATTCATAAATTTCTTGATAAATTACAGATTTCTTGAGTAGTTCATCATGGGTACCTACGCTTTCGATTTCCCCATGATCGAGGACGATGATTTGATCGGCGTCCTCAATGGACTGCACCCGTTGCGCGATGATAATCGTTGTCACATGTCCAAGTTTTGTTCGAAAGGCGTCTCGCAGACGCTGGTCTGTATCCATATCTACCGCACTTGTCGAATCATCTAAAATCAAAATCTTCGGATTTTTGAGTAGTGCACGGGCAATCGTCAAACGCTGTTTTTGCCCTCCAGAAAAGTTGGCGCCGCCTTGTTCTACAGCGTGGTCGAGTCCATCTGCGTTTGCAGAAACAAAATCCCAGGCTTGAGCAATTTTTAATTTTTCGATGATTTCTTCATCGGTTGCATTTTCATTGCCCCATTTCATATTGGAGCGAATCGTTCCTGAAACGAGGGTATTTTTTTGAAGGACAAAGGCGATGTTTTCTCGCAGTGTTTCTAAATCATACTCTTTTACATTGGTTCCTCCGACTAAAATTTCTCCCTCCGTTACGTCATAAAGCCGAGGCAAGAGCTGTACGAGGGTAGATTTGGAAGAACCTGTACTGCCGATAATTCCTACCAATTGTCCAGGAGGAATCGTCAAGTTGATTCCTTTGAGCGCATACTCACTGGCGGTTGGATATTTGAAATAGACGTCGTCGTATACAATTTTGGAATCTGTTAATTCCATGACCGGATGACTCGTGTTCTTTATTTCTGACTTCGTTTGAAGGATTTCTGCGACACGATTTCCAGAGGCGACGCCCCGCGTAAGTACCATGAAATAGAATGATAACATCATGAGTCCCATCATGATTTGTGTGATATAGGTGATAAAGGTGATGAGTTCACCGCTTCCCATTGTACCGCCAATCACTTGCTGCCCACCAAACCATAAAACAGCGATAATTGTACTGTAGATAACTAAGTTTAAGATGGGGAAAAGTAACAAGACGTAGGAAACGCCCTTGAGCGCTTGTTCCATTAAATCGTCGTTTCTTTCTTTGAAACGACCGTTTTCATGCTCTTGTCGATTGAAACTTTTAATAATGCGCATGCCAGTCAGATCCTCTTGGACAATCCCGTTGATTCGGTCCACCTTTTGTTGCAATTGCTGGAAGGTGGGCATGGCTTTTTTCATAATCAAAAAGAGAGAAATTGCCACGACAGGAATTGTAATAAAGAAGATGACGGATAAGGAAGGATTAATGCGATAGGTCATAATGAGAGCAAAGAGCATCATAAAAGGCGCACGTATCGCCATACGAAGACTCATCATCGTCACTTGTCCTAAAAGCTCAATATCTGTCGTCAATCGAGTGATGAGTGTTGGTCCGTTGAGCGTATCGAAGTTGGCAAAAGAAAACTTTTGTAATTGGGCATAGGCACCCTTTCTCAGCTCTGCAGCAAAACCATATCCTGCTTTCGCGCCGAAAAATGAAGAAATAATTCCCATGAGCATTGCCCCAATAGCAAACACGACCATGAGACCGCCTGTGCGCAGAATGTAGTCCACATCTTTGTTTACGATCCCAACGTCCACAATAAATGACATGAGATAGGGGATGGCAATGTCTGCCGCCACTTCTAAAATCATGAGTACTGGACAAAGGATCGCGTAAATCTTATATTTCTCCATATAGGGGAGAAGGGTCTTGAGCAAATGAATCATCCTTTCTGTTAGTAAGTGTGTGATTTCATCCTATATAATATATCGTATGTTCAAAATAGTTAACTAAAAAGGAGACGGAGATGAAACCAGTTGCGTTTATTCAAACGCCATATCGTGAGAAATTTGGAATTCCAAGACAGGCAGGTGTGGTGAAGGCCATCGGAAAAATTGTCATGGAAAAAGAATTCCGAAATCCAGATTGCTTAAAGGGAATAGAAGAATTTTCACATCTGTGGATTCTTTGGGAGTTCTCAAAAAATAAAGATGTTCCTTATCGCATGACCGTTCGCCCTCCCCGATTGGGAGGCAAAGAAAAAAGAGGCGTTTTTGCAACCCGGGCTCCCATCAGACCCAATCCCATTGGACTTTCAGTTGTACGATTAATACGGGTAGAGTGGGATTCGCCAAAAGGACCTGTATTACATGTGGAAGGCGTCGATATGCTCGATGGAACACCGATTTTCGATATAAAACCATATATACCCTATTCGGATGCAATTGATGATGCCCGTGGTGGGTTTACCGAAAGAAAAATAGAACGCGTTGCTGTGGTAGACCCACAGCGCGTTTTGGAAAAACTTTCAAAACAGATGCGTGAAGGAATTGCTGAAAGTATCGCTCTCGATCCACGCCCTGCTTATCAAAACGAAGAAAATAAAGTATATTACTTGCTTTACGAACAGTGGGAAGTTACGTTTATTTATCAAAATGATCACTTTATCGTTTTAGATTGTTTTGAAAAATACTTATAATATATTGAGTTTATTCATAAAAGTGTCGGATTAAAGACTGTTTGTTATGACGTTCTCTTATTATAATATAAGTATTATATGGGATCACTTTTGCGATTCGTGAAGGAGTGTAGTGTTGAAACTGACGGTATTTACAAACAATGAAAGCGTTGTACGAGAAAAATCACATGAGGTGCAGTTCATTGAAGGCGATGCCTTTGCTGTTCTACGCGCAGTGCGTGATGCGATTCATTTGGGCGGGATTCTGAAAAGTTATCCCCTCGGTGCGAGCATTAAAATGCTCCATGCCCCAATTGTTTCGGTTCTCGTCGAAGAAAAGAAAGGTCCTGTGGACCAGGTTTCATTCGAAGTAATTGAAGACAGTATCATTCGCTTACAAACCGTCATGGGCGAGAGACCTTTCGATTGGCGAAATCGAAAGGACTACGAACTCGTCGACAATGACCGCTTGCACGCGGCACTACGCGAACTGAACGCATTCGCATAAGACAGAAGGGAGACAAAAAATTGAGACTTGAACAAAGAATCATCAATATTACGGACGTAGTCTTTGGTGACAACTTTGGCGTTGAAAAAGGTGTTTTGACAATCGATAAAGATGCACTCATCGAAGAATTGTTAAAGAACGAAAACGTCAAAGAAATCAAAATCGACCTTGCAAAGCCAGGCGAAAAGACTAGAATCATCCCAGTAAAAGACGTCATCGAGCCACGTTACACTGTAGAAGGAACCGATGGTTTCGCAGGGGTTACCCGTGAGGGAGCACCTCATGGAGAAGGAATCGTTAACATACTAAAAAATGCTGCGGTCGTCACAATCGGTGATATCGTCGGATTCCAAGAAGGCGTTATCGACATGTGGGGTGAAGGCGCAAAATGGACACCTTTCTCTCAAACATACAATATCGTCGTTGATATTACTCCTATCGAAGGATTATCTCCACATCAACATGAAGAAGCAGCGCGTATGACTGGACTTCTCGCTTCTGAAATTATCGGACGCGCTGCAAAAGACGCAGAAATCGATGAAACAATAGTATACGAAAAAGGTACGATGGAAGAAGAAGCGAAAAAATATCCGGACCTACCAAAAGTTATTTATGCTGAAATGCTGATTTCTCAAGGACTTCTCCATGCGAGCTACATTTATGGAGTCGACTCTGCAAAAATCTTACCTACCTATTTAGCTCCAACAGAAGAACTTGATGGCGCTGTCATCAGTGGTAACTGTGTAGCTGCATGTGACAAAATCACAACCTATCAACACCAAAATAACAGCGTTATTAAAGAACTTTTCAAACTTCACGGAAAAGAAATTAACTTCTTAGGCGTTGTCATGGTTCCTGAATTAACAACATTAACAGGAAAATTTGTCACTCGTGACATGACCGTTAAACTTTGCCACCAAATGGGCGCAGACGCGGTTGTCGTATCGGAAGAAGGATACGGAAACCCAGACACTGACTTAGTTATGATTTCTGCTGGTCTTGAAAACATAGGCATTAAAACAGTATTGATCACAGACGAATGCGCTGGATGGGATGGCATGAGCCAACCGCTGGCTGACGCGAAAAAAGAAGCAATTGCCGTAGTATCTACAGGAAACGTATCCCACGTTGTCGTTCTTGAAAAAGCAGATCGCGTGTTAGGTGACGTTGAAGCAATTGCCAACCTTGCCGGTGGATGGGATGGATCGTATAACCCAGAAGATGGATCTCTTCGTTGCGAATTGAACGCAGTGATTGGAGCAACCTCTGAAATCGGGTTCCACAATGCGACCATCGAACTAGTATAGGAGGAAATCATGGCTAAAAAAGTACTCTATTATTTAAACCAGTTCTTTGGACAAATCGGTGGCGAGGACCAAGCGCATATCGCACCAATGGTGAAAGATGAGCCAGTAGGTCCAGCAGCAGCTTTCGAAAACATGCTCCAAGGAGAAGGTAAAGTATATAAAACAATTATTTGTGGGGACAACTTCTACAACGAAAACGTAGCAGAAGTCGAAGAATTATTTGCAAAACTTCTTGAAGAAGAAACTCCAGACTTAGTGATTGCTGGTCCTGCATTTAACGCTGGACGTTACGGAATGGCGTGTGCTGGTGTTGCAAATTACTTCAATGACAAGGGAATTCCAGTGGTTACAGGAATGTACGTAGAAAACCCTGGTCTTGATACAGCAAAACCTGTTTCTTATGTAGTCGAAACTGGTGACAGTGCTGCACAAATGCGTAAAGCACTTCCATTGATGGCAAACGTTGCAAAAAAAGTATTCGCTGGTGAAGAACCAAAACCATCGGAAGATGGATACTTCGCACAAGGAATCCGTAAAACAGTCATCGTTGACAAAATCGGTGCTGAACGTGCGATGGATATGCTCTTAAAACGTTTGAAAGACGAAGAATTCGAAACTGAGCTTCCAATGCCAGAATTCGATAACGTTGAACCTGCAAAACCAATCGAAGATCTTTCAAAAGCGACAATCGCTCTTGTTACATCTGGTGGTATCGTTCCATTAGGAAACCCAGACCACATTCAATCTGCATCTGCACAAAAATGGGGCAAATACAACATCAGTGGATTAGAAAACCTCGAAGGTGATTACTTCACAATCCACGGTGGATATGACCCAGTCTATGCAAATGAATCTCCAGACCGTGTTGTTCCATACGATGCGCTTCATCAATTAGCAGAGGAAGGCGTCATCGGTGGCGTATACGATTATTTCTATACGACAACAGGTACGGGTACTGCAGTTGGTAACTCGATTATCTTCGGAGAAGAAATCGGAAAAGAACTTTCTGAAGCTGGAGTTGACGGCGTTATCCTCACTTCTACCTGAGGCACCTGTACACGTTGCGGTGCAACAATGGTAAAAGAAATCGAAAAATATGGAATTCCAATTGTCCACATGGCGACAATTACAACAATTTCAGAATCAGTTGGAGCCAATCGTATTGTACCAACAATCTCTATCCCCTACCCAACAGGAAATCCTGATTTAGGAGAAAAAGAAGGAGATTTACGTAAGAAAATGGTACTCAAGGCGCTAGAAGCACTTCAAACAGAAGTTACCGAGCCTACGATCTTTCCAGTATAAATGACAAAGGGAGGGGAACCTCCCTTTCTGTCTACTTCTATTGATAGAAGACAAACATGAAAGGAATTCACTATGGAAAATAATCATAAAAATCTACAACATGAAAAAGTAGTCCCATCGCGGGTGATTACATACGCTGGTGCATTTATTGCTCTACTTATTGGTTCAGGATTTGCCACAGGTCAAGAACTTTTACAATACTTCTCTTCTTGGGGCTATTGGGGGCTTGCAGGAATTGCTGTCACATTTATTCTACTGTCTTATGTAGGGATGAGCTTCGTATCTGCTGGATACCATAACCAATTTGAAAAACCAAACGACATTTACAAGTATTATTGTGGAAATGCCATCGGTACATTCTACGACTACTTCTCCGTATTTTTCTTATTCTTATCGTATACGGTTATGGTCGCGGGTGCCGGAGCAACCGTTGAGCAACACTTTGGTCTGTCACCAACGATTGGATCGATTGCTTTGATGATTCTTGCAATGGCAACCGTTGTCTTTGGGTTAAATAGTATCGTTGACGTTATTGGTAAAATTGGTCCATTTATTGTCGTGATGGCAATTTTTGTGGGTACTGTAAGTGTATTTAAACACATAGGAGATGCAGGGGTAGCTGTGGTGAATATGGAACAAGCCGTCGCTTCTGGGCAAGTGAAAGTTGCATCGACAAACTGGCTCTTAGCAGCAGGCTCTTATGTCGGTTTCTGTATGCTTTGGTTGGCGGCATTCTTGGCGCAATTGGGTGCTGGAACGAATAGTGCGAAAGAAGGAAAGCTAGGCACTGTGGCAGGTGCAGCAGGGTTTGGTATTGCTTCAGCGATTATGTCATTGGCAATCCTATTTGCGGTAACGAAAGTTGCGGGGAGTCAAATTCCTGCATTGATCCTTGCTGGAGAAATTCACCCTGTACTTGCAACGGTTTTCTCTGTTATTATATTCTTAGGAATATATACGACTGCAGTGCCACTCTTATGGTCTGTTGTCGCACGATTCGCAGAAGAAAAGACCAATCGATTCAGGATTCTGACTCTCATTTTGGGAGTTATCGGCGGAATCATTGGAGTTGCGTTACAATTTGACGTACTCGTAAACTATGTTTATGTCATCAATGGTTATGTGGGCATGGCGTTATTAGCCATTATGATCGTCCGCAGTATCCAATGGAAACGTATCTAACCAAAGGCCGTCTCGAGACGGCTTTCTTTGGTATAGGGGGTAAGAGATGAATTTAGATCATCGTTTTTGGAATCGGCTCTTATTTGAAGGAATATCAGAAGCGTCAAAGTGCGCCATTGAAGAAATGCCGAAAGAGGTTTGTTCTTATGGTGCTGGAGATTTGATTCGGAGCGAGGGGGACCCAATTAATGAAATCTGTGTCATTTTAAGTGGTGTGCTGAAATCGACGGAATATACAGTCGATGGGAAAGAATTGAACTCATCGTATTTCTTTGGAAGCGATACGATCCCCGGTGGTGATGCGTTTCCCTTTTATCTGATCTATGGTGGAGAAAAAGAATACTATTTTAATACGTATTGTCTGAAAAAAGCAGAAGTGGTGTGGTTGCCAATCGAGGATTTGTTTCCCATCATCGATCAAGACAAGCAATTCTTACAAAACGTACTCATCTTTGTTTCCGATTACAGTCTCTTTTCAAGACAATTACTTAGGTGTATTCAATACCGAAAAGTGACCGAAAGACTTGCATTTTGGTTGACGAGAATTTGTGAAGGTCCCCTTGTCCATATCCCCAATTCTCAAGAAGTATTAGGAGATATGCTCCATGTGAATCGAACGAGTTTAAACGCAGGACTCAAAGAATTGGAACAAGATGGCTTCATTCGGTTGGAAGGAAAATCCATCCGTATTTTAGATGCAGAAGGATTAAGTGAGCTTGTTTAAAGTTTGTCTGATATTTAAATTAACACTAATTTAGTGTCAGTTTTTTATGATGACATTTAAGGTAAAATCGATTATACTAAAAGTATAACAACGAGAGTGGAGGCTCGATATGAAAAAATACATAGCCCTGTTTTTGAGTCTCTTTCTACTTGCTGGATGTCAACAAGCAGAAACTCCAGCCACAGAAAGAGAAACGACCACGGAAGCAACCACTGAAACTGCAGAAAAAAGTGAGACCGGTGAACTTGTCATCACTGATGAAATGCCAAAAGGTATTGTTCCTGTAGAAGATTGGGAAGAGTATTTTCCCGAGCACGTGGCGATGTTTCAAAAAAATGCAGAAATGGTGAAGACAACCTATGGTGGGTCTGAACCCATCGATTACTTAGAGGAACATCCCTATTTGAAACTCTTTTATGAGGGGTACGGTTTTTCGAAACAGTATGATCGCGCGAGAGGACATGTTTACGCTTTGGAAGATGTTTTAGGCACTGCAAGACCAAAACGCGGTGCTAGCTGCCTCGCTTGTAAAGTATCTGAATTTAACGTGGACTTGCAAGAAGATCCGACGCTAAATTTAGCGAACTTTGAAGAATACGCAAAGGAAAATGTCACAGTCGGATTTACCTGCTTTGATTGTCATGGCGAAACACCAGGTCAAACAAACATTAGCCGTGCTCATCTAACAACGGCCTTAGAAGAATACCCAAAGACCACAATCGCAGATCAATCCATGAGTTGTGCACAATGTCATGTAGAGTATTATATGACTCCTGATGAAAATGCAACGACACTACCATGGTCTAAAGGCTTGGGTGCAGAAGAAGCATTTGCTTATTATGAAGGCATCGAATTTTCCGATTGGGAACACCCAACAACTGGTGCCAAGATGCTCAAGGCACAACATCCAGAAGTTGAAACTTTTGATGGCTCAATCCACGAAGAAAAAGGATTAAGCTGTCTCAGCTGTCATATGCCACAAGTGGAAGAA
>CAMDZK010000015.1 GCA_945910665.1 uncultured Peptostreptococcaceae bacterium | reverse complement strand
TGTCAATAATTTACTGGCGAGGATTGTTCCTTGTCCACCGACACCAACTAATAAAATATTTTTTGTCATTGTCGTTCCTCTTTCTTAATTGCACCTACTGGGCACACTTGTGCACAAACGCTACATCCGACGCATTGTAATAAATCGATGCTGGATTTTTTCTTTTCTGGTTGGAATACAACCGCTGGACATCCAACTTTTGTACATTTTTTACAACCGATACATACTTCTTCATCGACTTGATATTTATTTGCGAATAACTCACTAAATTCTTGTTTATCTGCTTCAGAGAATTTTTTGAGTACGCAAGGCCAACGTGTGATAATGACAGAAGGTTCATCTAAATCTAAATGTCTGTTGATGGTTTCTCTCATTTTTTCTAATTCATTTGGATTTACTACATCAATATGTTTAAATCCAAGAGCACGAACGACTTCTTCGATGCTGATGATGTTTGTATCCCCATGTTTTGCTGTAAAACCAGAACCTGGGTTTTCTTGGTGACCAGTCATCCCAGTAATACGGTTGTCTAAGATAACGTTGACTGTGTTGGATTGGTTATATAAAACGTTAATTAAAGAGTTAATTCCGGTGTGGAAGAATGTAGAGTCACCCATCATGGAAACGACTTTCATTCCTTCATTTGCGCCACCCATGTTGAATACTTTTTGCGCACCATGTCCGATACTAAAGGCACCACCCATACAGATGGTTGTGTCAATCGCACTAAATGGTGGTGCAACACCTAATGTGTAACATCCGATATCTCCAGAGAACAAGACGCCTTTCTTTTTGCCGAGCTCATAGAAGAATCCACGGTGAGGACATCCGGCGCAAAGTGTTGGTGGACGTGGAACGATTCCTTCGCCATCATAACCAACCGTTTCATGTTCTTCGCCATACACTGCTTTGCGAATGACTTCTGGAAGCATTTCTCCGTTGGTTGGGAATACTTCTTTTCCTTTCACATCTAAGAATCCTAAAGAGCGGACATGTTCTTCGATAAATGGATCGTTTTCTTCGATAATATAGACAGTTTCTACATTTTCGCAGAACTCTTTGATTTTGGTGTCAGGCATTGGATAGCTGAAACCTAATTTTAAGTACGATGCTTCGTCACCGAATACTTCTTTTGCGTACCCATATGTAGCACCAGCACAGATAATACCAACTTTTTTATCTCCATTGTATTCAATGCGGTTTAAAGGAGAATTGTTGGAGTATTCTTGCAAACGAGTCATACGGTCTTGTAAGTCGACGCGGCGGACAACTGCATTGGCAGGAACCATAACGCGTTTGCCTGGTTGTTTTTCGTATTTTTGAATCGGAACTTCGACGCGTTCGCCCAGCTCAACGATGGACTTCGCATGGCACACACGCGTTGTCATACGGAAAAGTACTGGAATATCAAACTCTTCACTGACTTCATACGCAGTTTTGATGAAATCTTTACATTCTTGTGAATCCGATGGTTCCATCATTGGCATTTTCGCGTGTTTTGCGTAGTTTCTGTTATCTTGTTCGTTTTGTGAGGAGTGTTGGCCTGGTTCGTCAGCGGAAATAACAACAGCACCACCGTTAACACCTGTGTATACAAATGTGAAAAGTGGATCAGCTGCAACGTTGATTCCGACGTGCTTCATGGAAGCGATGGCTCTAGCTCCTGCAAAGGATGCTCCGATCACTGACTCGAGTGCAACCTTTTCGTTTGGGGCCCATTCTGCATACACTTCATCATATGTAGAAAGGTTTTCTAAAATTTCGGTACTTGGTGTACCTGGGTATGCGGAAGCAAAGCGAACACCTGCTTCGTAACACCCTCTTGCGACCGCTTCATTACCGGTCAACAACTTTTTCATGGCGTTTCCTCCTTCATCGTCCACGATTATCTTTTTTATAAATAAAAAAGATTTCGTGCATGATTTTATTTTATTCTACATTGTCTCTTTTGTCAATGAAACGTTTTCCATTTTGCTCTGTGGAAACAGTATCGTTTTATCATAGTGCTCTTTGACTAATCTTTGTACAAGGGTCTGATCCTTGTTTTTTACCGCTTCGAGAATCGCTTGATGCTCCTTAATATTTTCTTCTTTGTCAACTTCTCTCGTCTTGTAGTCATAGACAGATGCGAGCATAAAAAGATCTGTCAACCCTTCAAATAGCTTAATCAACTGGCTATTTCTGGATACTTTGACAAAACTCGAATCAAAATCAACTGCCGCTTTGGCAAACTCAAAATGTTTTTGCCCTTTTGATTTTTTGAGCAAATCTTTTTGTTTATCCAATATACTGCTCATATACTGGGTCAACTCATCTTCTCTGCCATATTGAATACATAAGTCAAAGGCTCCGAGTAAAAGGATTTCCAACGTCTCTGAAAGATCGCGAAAAGATTCAGCACTAAACTCCATGACTCTGGAGCCCACATTGGGTTTCATGACGATGAGTCCATCTTTTTCAAGGCGCGCTAAGGCTTCCCTGATCGGGTTGTTGCTCACTTCCAATTCCTGTGAAATGCTATCGATATTCAGTCTTTCCCCAAATTTGTATTCTTGGGTCAGAATTTTTTCACGTAATATTTCATATACAGTATCTCGAATTAAATTTCTACTTGTGTCTCTCATAGTATTCCTCCTGGTACCAGTATACACAAAAGGAGAAAGTTTTGAAGTGGGGATTTTTCATGTATAATAGAGCGGTAGGAGGTGCCTATGGACTTTATAAAAGCACTTATTTTAGGAATAGTTGAAGGCCTTACGGAATTTTTGCCCGTTTCCAGTACCGGCCATTTAATTTTAGTCAACGAATTTGTTCAATTAGAACCAGTATCATTTGCCAATCAATTTTCTGTCATGATTCAATTGGGTGCCATTTTGGCCGTTGTCTTTTTGTATTTTAAACGGCTGAACCCATTTCCCATGGACAGAGACAGAAATCCGCGTCTTCCAGAAAATTATGACGCCATGAACTTCCAATCAAAATTGTTTTACAGCATCAAATATTTTAACGAAGACACGATGCAATTGTGGGCCAGAGTGATTGTGGGCGTGCTTCCATCCGTCATTTTTGGTCTTTTGTTGGATGATTTTATCGATGAACATCTCTTTAATCCCACTGTGGTTGCCAGCACTCTTCTCATTTGGGGGATTGGAATACTCGTCATAGAAATGGCCTTTGCAAAAAAGACCCCAACCTATACAGAAGTGTCAAAACTCCCATGGAAAATTGCTCTTGGCATTGGATTTTTCCAATGTCTCGCCATGATTCCTGGCACATCACGCTCTGCTGCAACAATTTTAGGCGCATTGATTTTAGGATCATCACGCGTAGCCGCCGCAGAATTTTCCTTCTTTTTAGCCATTCCTACGATGTTTGGAGCCACTGTCTTAAAAGTCGTAAAAAATGGCGTAGCATTCACCACTCATCAATGGCTCGTCGTCCTCTTTGGCGCCATTGTGTCATTCATCGTCGCCTTGGCTGTCATTCGATTGTTTATGTCATATATTCAAAAGAAAGACTTCAAACCCTTCGGCTATTACCGCATCGTATTGGCCATTGTCGTCTTTGTCTTTATGGTACTCTAAAAGCGCCAGTCACCGAGCGCTTTTTTTATTGCTTTTTTTCAAAAAAAGAGAAGCTTTCGCTTCTCTTATTCTCCGTACGTGATAACAGGGGTTCCAATTGGAATTCTGTCGTTGATTGTAATCGCCATTGGGTCTGGGACGGTGATACATGCGTAGGATCCGTTCCATTGGTAGATGTCTCCACCAAATTCTGTTCTCCATGTAGAGTTGTGGATGCCTACGTCGCTCCAGTTGATGGGGAACCACCAGTTTACAAGGGAATCGTATTCTTCGCCCGTTTCTGGGGAAATTCCCTTCAGGTAACGTTCTGTTTCTTTGTCGCGGATATAGTTTACGCCTGTGGGCGTTGCCGCATCTAAGTTTGGCTGTCCACTGACAATATAACCAGAATCGATGAGTTCACCATTGAGATAAATCCACATAAACTGTTCCGTTAAATCAACTTCGATGTAGGTGTCGCCAACGTCGTCCGTTTCTCTGTGCATTGCCTCTGTAATATAATATGGGGTTGTAGTGACGGATTCACGATTTTCGACCAATTGGATAAATTCGTCGGTTGTGGCGTCCACATCCATAAGCCATCCGTAAATTCCACCGGAGACGTCGATTTCTTCTCCATGGGAATTCATAAAATGGCGTGTTCCTTCAAAAGTATCTGTTTCAACGGCCATTTGACGAACGAGAGCACGGGCGCGCTCATAGTTAATGACAAGACCGTCTTCAGTTTCATCGTAAAGAGAGCGAAGTTCTTGCCCAGTAAATTCATACTGACGGTCTGAAAAATCATAGACGATTTTCGTTTCGTACAATTTATTGGCCGATTCTTGTTTTTGTAGAAGTTCAGGGTTATCAGAAAGAACAGCTGGTTTTACATAGGCGTCATCGCTTAATGTGACTTCATTCTTTCCTTCTGCCATACCATTGATCACTTCTTCGACGAGAACATCTTCTTGCAGGGTCGTTCCTAGTACTTCAGGTTCAATAACATAACCTTCTTCCGTTTCTTTTAACCGTGCATCAACGGGTTCTTCTTGGAAGCGCATTAAATCCGATTGAACCAGCTCTTGTCTCAGTTTGTCTTGGTCGTATTCCGTGTCGTATTCTACTTCATAATTGTGTTCTTGAAAAAATGCTAACGGCCAAAGAGCGACATTTTGCTCAAATTTCGTGCCTTCTTTCACTTTCTTTTGAAGATTAATCGACGTTGGTTCAATTGTCACTTCTTTGTCTCCACGTCCTTTTACGACGACAGGGTCAATCGCTCCTTTGTATTCGAAGAGATTTCCCATGGCTTGGAAACTCATATCGTGGCCATTGATAGTTGTATTCGGAAATGTCGTTTGTGTAAAATAAAAAGCTCCTGCACCATAGACTACAAGCAAAATGGCTAAGATGCTCAGTAAAACTTTCTTCAAAATTTTTCATCCTCCTTACAGACGACTCATTTTAATAGTATATCATATCCTCGACTAAAATTGCGTTGAAATTAGACTCATCTTCCTCTTTGGGTATATATTTGCCATGAATAATCAGACGCTTCCAAAAAATTTGATGAATTTTTTAGGGGACCAGCCATTTCCGTATCTGCTTGCCGCAGCCATTCTCTTATTCCTAGGATTTGGAAATATAGTGCAAACCATACGGAAAGAAACGGCTAGAAAAGATGAAACAGGCCCCAATGCAACAAAAGAACGCTACCGCAATGCCTCCTCAGGGCTCATCGTCAGCGTCGCTTTTGTCGCCATTGCCTTTACACTTTTCGCCATTGGTCTTACTAAGCTCTAAGGCTTCAATTGCAAGTATTCCAACGTTTCAATGACGCCTTGATGTCCTTTTTGATAATAGAGGATTTCTTCGCCTGATTGCATATGGTCCATCCAAGATGTGGTGGCTTCATGGGTATAGGAATTTTCTGTTATGGAGACCACAAAGGCATCTTCTAAAGAGACGACTTTTTCTTCGCCCGCCATATTGGCTAGGGCGATTTTTTGATCGTCTTGAAAAGTGGCACTATGGACATTATCCACTTCCATGGCGAATGCACCAGCCATTTCTCCATTTTCAATGAAAAGGGTGAGAGCATTGGTCTGCTCGGGATGCCCATTGTAATTGTCCACAAGGTAGGCGCCATCTTTTTCATCGGTCAAACGAAAAGCTGCACTATCGCCTTGAAGTGTTATGGCTTCTTCTTCCCCTTCAAAGGGCAGCCGGACAATGGTTAAGTGATCATCTCGATTGGCAGCATAAATGACTTCATCCTCTCTGAGAATGAGGTCAATTTCCTCCTTCGGGAAAGCTTCCACATTGAGAATGCGCTTCCCTTCGCCTGAAATCATTCCAATCTCGACAAAGTAGAGGCCTTCTAATTCGCTGATGTTTTCTGTAACAAGTATGTCTTCTCCATTAAAAAAAAGGTTTTGTCCACGATTGAGATCATCTCCCATACTTTGATACAAGAGGGTGAGTGCACCGTCCGCGTATTCATAATATTGGACTTGCCCCGTCGTGTGTTCCGTTTCTTTTTGATAGGTAGAAAAAATGAAACGACCCTTCGATTCTGCGATGGCACTGATTTGGTCTACAGGTGTTTCAAGTGTTGCCTTGCCGACTTCCTCATAGGTTTCGTCGGTGATAGTAAAGAAGGTAATCTCCCCTTGTTCCGTATCAAATGAGGCTGCGATGAGATGCTCATCTCCTGGCCCCACGGTCACAGGGAGAGAAAGTGCAGAAAAATCGACGGTGCGCTTTCCTGCACTGTCATCCTTTCCTTCTGTTTCTACTTCTGTTTGAGAGATTTCTGTTTGTTCGATCACTTCTGTTTCAGTTATTTGCACGATTTCAGTTGCTGGTTCTTCAGGATTACAGGCACTCAAAAAGAGGCTCGCAATCACGAGAAGACTAAAGCATCGTTTCTTCATCATTTTCCATGTCAAACATGACTTCTAATAATTGTTCTAATCCTAATTTACCAAGGTAATCTTCCACGCGGACATTTTCTAAAGCTTTTGTCACTGCCGATGGGCTGTAAGCAATTCCTGTGAGCAACTCTTCCAACTCACCTTTTTCTTTCGCCCCGAAGAAATCTCCATAAATTGTCGTGTTTTGTATGGATCCATCTTGAATATCTAAGCGCACATCGAGAACTCCGGCTCCTTCGTACCGTTTGTCATTTTGATAGTTCCCTTTGGGAGACTGCCCGTAGTTCCATTCCCACGTATCGTATTTTGTACGGCGAAGTTCGTCAATTTCCTGTAATTGTTCATCGGTAAAGGTGTACTCAGGAATTTCGTCGTATTCTGCGAACATTTCTTTTTTCAATAAATCGCGAAATCCCAATACATCCATGTTCACTTCCATGTGAGGGCGAATATTGGTCACGCGGCTTACCACAGACTTCACTCCTTTGGATTCGATTTTATCGCGGCGCACGTTGAGTGCTTTGGATAGGGTCGTAAGGTCTGTGTCAAAGAGCATCGCTCCATGGTTTAAGATGCGTTTATTGGTAATTCGTTGAGCAAGACCCGAGCATTTCTTTCCTTCAATAGTAATGTCATTTCTTCCCTTGAGTTCTACATTGACACCCATTTTTTGAAGGGCTCGTAATACTGGTTGCGTGTAGAGTTCAAAGTTGATATCGACGGCATTTTCAGCGTCGGCAAAAATCGAGAAGTTGAGGTTTCCCAAGTCATGGTACACAGCACCGCCTCCCGTGGGGCGTCTGACGACTTTAATATTATGCTCGTCCACATAATTTTGATTGATTTCTTGTGCCGTATTTTGATTTCGCCCAATGATGATGGCGTTGTCATTTCTCCATAAAATGACGTAAATATCATCTTTGAGATTGTCCAAGACCCATTCTTCTAATGCGAGATTATAGGCGGGGTCTAAGTGGTCATTTTGAATGTATTTCATTGCCTGTTCCTTTCATAAGTTCTGTAGACGTATTCGAGACCACTGGGATCTGTTTTTTCTTCTGATTCCCAAGTGATGGTGAAATCTGGGTTTTGGTCTAAATTCGGAAGTGCTGTATCGTAATTTGGAAACGCCTTGTCTACATAAGTGATGTGGGCTTTATTGACCCGATGAAGCAGTTGATTACACAAGGATCCGCCGCCAATCAAAAAGACTTTTTGGTCAGGCTTCCTGTTTTCTTCAACCCATGCATCCATTTCTTCTTCGGAACGGACGACAACAACCCCCGGTACTTTAAAGTTTTCATCGCGGCTAAAGACGACGTGAATTCTTCCTGGGAGAGGTTTTGAACCCGGCAAAGATAAAAATGTATTTTTCCCCATAACCATGATGTGTCCCATGGTGATTTCTTTAAAACGCGCTAAATCTTCATGGATATAAAACAACATATCCCCTTTATAACCGATATGCCAGTCGCGATCGACGGCCAAAATCATTTCCATAATTACTCCTTTTTTATACAAGTATCGCCAACATGTACTTCACCTTCCATGAGAATTTCTCCAAAAGCCACATCATTGGTCAAATGACATGGGTCATCAAGGGGACAATTTGGAAAACAGTCCTTCCCTACAGTGTGAATACGAACGAACGAGGTTCCCAACCAGTACTCGGATCCTTCTTCTACTTCCATGTGTTCCAGGGTGACATTTTCTTTGTAACGATCGGTGCAAAGTCCCTTGGGATACAGGCCTTGGATTCTCTTTTCATCATGCAAAGCGAGGGCAATGGCTCGTTTTGGGTCTCTTTCTTTGTCTCCAATAATGCCCTCTGGCGTGAGTTTCAGTTGTTCTACTGGTTTTTTACCCAAATAAAGTGCTGTTACTTTCATCGTCGTTCCTGGAGTATGGTGATGGGGTCACCTTCTTTGATCGTTCCTCCTTTGAGAACTTTCGTAAAGATTCCCTCTAAAGGCATGACGCATTTTCCAACGGTTTGCTTTATTTGGCAACCCGAATGACATTCTTTTCCAATTTGTGTCACTTCGTGGAGCGTCTCTCCAATGCGAAGGATGGTTCCCACAGGAAGTTCATACAAAAGAATTCCTTCTGTTGTAATATTTTCGGCAAAAGAACCAATGGGAAGTCGGTCGCCTTCTTGATTTTTCATCTTGTCGTAAGATTCTATGGCTAAAAGGGACACTTGACGATGCCATGGACCGCTGTGGGCATCTTCTTCTAAACCGAAGTTTTCAATAAAAATACCTTCTTCGATTGGATTTTTAACAACGCCCTTTTCTGCACTTCGATTGATACTGACCACCCGCGCTTGTTTCTTTTCGTACACGCCAGACTTCCCTCCTTCTTTGTACACAAGCGTGATATCTCCGATTTCCATGGATTTATCGATCGCTTTTGTCATGTCGTAGATGGTGAGAAGTGCGGTAGATACAGACGTCAGTGCTTCCATCTCCACGCCAGTTTTTCCCTCCGTTTGCACGGCAGAGCGTACGACGATACCATCATCATCAAAATGAAAGGCCAAGTCGACGCCTGTAAGAGGCAGTGGATGACACAGAGGAATGAGACGATCCGTTTCCTTTGCCCCCATCACACCGGCAATTTGCGCCACTTGCAAGACGTCCCCTTTTTGAATCGCTCCATTTTTCACAGCATCCAGAGTTTTTTTCTGCATGCGGATTTTTCCTTGGGCAATGGCGATGCGGTGCGTACTTTTTTTATCGGTTACATTCACCATACGGCCATAGCCTGCTTCGTTCATATGTGTAAATGTCATGTTAGCCTCCAATTTTCGACATATTTGTGCTGACTTGAATCCCCTGGGCGAGCTTGTGCCCTTCGGGCTTTTGTAAGAGAATGTCTTGTAACGTCTCTTCGAGATTTCCTTCTTTAATCGCGTCACGAATGGAGAACGTCTTTTGATTGTGTAAACATAACTGAATATTTCCATTGGCGTGGAGTCTGACGCGATTGCAGTCCCCACAAAAATGATTCGATAAAGGTTGAATTAGCCCAATCGTCCCCATGGCGCCTGGAATTTTATACAGTGACGCCACGGAAGATGGGTCCTCTTTTGAAATGGGAACTGCCGTAGGGACTATTTTCAAAACTTCTTCCACAGGCATGAATCGATCTTTCATTTCTCTTGCATGTCCAATCGGCATGAGTTCGATAAAGCGGACATGGATCGGATGATCCACGGTCCATGCACACAGTTCTTCAATTTCTTCATCGTTGATTCCCTTCATGAGAACAGCATTAACTTTTACAGGGGTGAGCCCTACTTCCAAGGCTTTTTCAATGCCCCGAAGAACTTTCGTCACATCTCCACCGCGACTGATTTCTTTGTATTTATCAGGATGTAAGGTATCTAAGCTCACGTTGATGCGGTCTAAGCCCGCATCTTTGAGTGGCTTTGCCAATTCTACGAGTGATTGGCCGTTGGTCGTCATGGTGAGTTCTTCGACGCCTGTGGATTTCAGTTCATGAATAAAAGGAACAATGCCCTTTCGCACGGTGGGTTCACCACCAGTGATGCGAATTTTTCGAATTCCTAAATTTAAAAATGCTTGTGCAACTTGGATGATTTCTTCAAAAGAAAGAATGTCATGATGACCTGCTTTTTCAATGCCTTCTTCAGGCATGCAATACTGGCAACGCAAGTTGCACCGGTCGGTGACAGAAATTCGCAAGTAATCGATCGTTCTTCCCCAATTGTCTTTCATAAAATCCCCTATTCTCATTCATGGATGTGTTTTTTTAGTACGTGTTGTGTATCTTCTTCTTTCGCAAAGCGTTTCAAAATTCTACCTAAATATGGATTTTTTCCTACGGTTTCAATGAGTGGGAAGAAAAGCATGGCAATAAGTCCAATAGAGACCCCATTATTATAACCCACCATCCAACCGTGTAGGATGGCGATTTGAGGTACAGTGATGCTATGGAGCATTCCCCCAAAAAATCCTGCAGCTGGGCTAATCATTTTTGTGATGGGAGAAAATCCGCCGACAAACAGTGCCGCAAGGAGCATATCTCGCGTAGCCACCTTTTCCATGGCGCCTGCAATAAAATTACCATGAATCAAGTAATGCGCTGTGCCACCTGTTAAAAAGGCTCCCGCAAAAACCCCTAACACACAGGGAAGCATGGCGGGAAGTG
Organism: uncultured Peptostreptococcaceae bacterium; assembly: GCA_945910665.1. GTDB lineage: Bacteria > Bacillota > Clostridia > Tissierellales > Peptoniphilaceae > JAAYQA01. The sequence continues at coordinate 476 of CAMDZK010000015.1, read as the reverse complement.
TCACACCGTGGGCAGCAAAGCCGATAATCGTAAAGAGCGCTCCATAGATGGGTCCATTAAACTGGGCCTTTGGAATGACTAAAACATAAGCAATCATGACAAGTCCAATCAGACCCATATTGATTAAAGTTTTGCCCATGGAAAATTGGTAGACGAAGTCCATTTTCACAAACGCTCTAGGAATAAAATATTGCAGTCCTCGAAAGCCCCGATTGAGAAAAACACCCACTAAAATGAAATACACACAAAAACCAATGGCAATCCCTGCCAATAATCGATTTTGCCCAGCGATAAAGACATTGTCTACCAAGCGGTCATGTCCTAACCCAATAGAGACGAGAAGAAAATTGATCAAAATTCCCACGATACCAGAAGCAAGGGCTCCATTATACAAACTAGCGCCATAGTGGAGTCTCGCAACATAACCAGAAAATTTCCCAATAAATCCTCCTGCAACAATTCCTGTAACAATCGCA
>CAMDZK010000014.1 GCA_945910665.1 uncultured Peptostreptococcaceae bacterium | reverse complement strand
CGTCGAAAAAATTGCCCAAGAAAGCATGGGAGAATGCGGATATTCTAACATTGGCCTCGTCTTTGGAGGAACGCAATCGGAAGACATTGAAAAGATTCGTGAGCGCTATCAATCATTGTATTTCCTCATTCCCGGATATGGCGCCCAAGGGGCCCAAGCGGCGGATGCGAGAAAATACTTAAAAGACGGAAATGGCGGGATCGTCAATTCTTCCAGGGGAATCATTACGGCATTTCGCGATGTGGAAGACTCAGAAAAGGCGATTCGCACCTGTTCTTATGATGCAGCACGGGCCATGCGAGAGGATTTAGGTTTTGAAGAAGGAAACTAGAGCTCGCGTTTTAGCCCATGGTGAAATCGCCCGTGGGGTGTATCGGTTGGCCGTAGAAACAAAACAAGTGGCAGCTCCCGGTTGCTTTTATATGATTCGTGCATGGGAGGATGAACCACTTTTATCCAGACCGATCAGTATCGCAAAACAAGAAGATGGCGTGACCGAATTTTTATATCTCGTCGTCGGTCGTGGAACGAAATTATTAAGTAAAGTAAAAGTTGGGTTAAAAATCACTCTTGTGGGACCCTTGGGGAATGGATTTCCATTGGAAAGTGGAAAAATCGCATTGGTTGGGGGTGGCATTGGCATAGCACCTCTCATCGAATTATCCCATGCTTTGGACGTTCCACCGGATGTGTTTTTAGGCTTTCGTGATGAGACATATGGTGAGGAGTACTTTCGTGCAAAGGAAATTTACGTGGCCACAGAATCTGGTGCAAAGGGTCATAAAGGATTTGTTACGGAGCTTTTTGATGCGAAGGAATATGATGTCATCTATGCTTGTGGACCGACCCCCATGTTACGGGCGTTACAGCATAAAGTGGGAGACGATGCGAAACTTTACTTGAGTTTGGAAGCGCACATGGCTTGTGGCGTCGGCGCATGCATTGGATGTACCGTCGCATCCGGTGATACCTACAAAAGAGTGTGTAAAGAAGGGCCGGTCTTTTTATCCCAGGAGGTGCAACTATAATGGAAATTAACCTTTGTGGGCATAGGATGAAAAATCCTGTCATTGCAGCTTCTGGTACGTTTGGTTTTGGCAGAGAATATGAAGACTTTTACCATCCCTCTCTTTTAGGTGGTATTAGTTCCAAAGGGCTTACGTTAAAACCACAAAAAGGAAATCCCGGACAACGCATCCATGAAACGCCAGCAGGCATTATGAATAGTATAGGACTCCAAAATCCAGGTGTGGAAGAGTTTATTCGCACAGAACTTACACAAATGCTATCCATCGACACGCTCACTCTCGTGAATTTGGGTGGACACTCCATCGATGATTACATGGAAGGGGCATCCCGATTAGAAAAAACGGATGCACCGGTCATTGAACTCAATATTTCTTGTCCCAATGTGGAAAAGGGAGGCATGGCCTTTGGCATTCAATGTATTCCCGCCAAAGAAGTAGTATCAGCCGTTCGCTCGGTGACTAAAAAAACCTTAATCGTAAAATTGTCGCCGAACGCGGAAAATATTGCGCAAATGGCTGCAGCTTGTGAAGAAGCTGGTGCGGATGGAATCAGTTTAGTCAATACATTTCAAGCGATGGCTGTGGATGTATACAAAAGAAAAGCCGTCTTTGAACGCGTGACAGCGGGATTATCAGGACCAGCTATTTTCCCCATTGCCCTTCGTATGGTCCACGATGCGGCAAAAGCGGTGTCGATTCCCGTGATCGGGCTGGGTGGAATTCAACAGGCAGAAGATGCGATTGCGATGATAATGGCAGGGGCCACCGCCGTACAAGTGGGGACCGCACAATTTATGAGACCGTCCCTTGTGCCGGATCTCATCGAAGACATGAAACGCTACAAGGAAACCCAAGGCATTCGCTCTTGGGGAGAAATACGAGGCATAATTTAGGAGGGTTTATGGACAAGTTTTTACTCGATCATCATTCTTTATTGGAAGGGCATTTTTTGCTTTCTTCCGGGAAACATAGCAACCGCTATGTGCAATGTGCAAGACTCACAGAAGACCCAAAAGTAGGCGAGGCCGCCGCCAAAAAAATTGCCGAAAAAGTGGGAGAAGTTGAGTTTGATACAGTCGTGGGACCTGCCATGGGTGGGATTCTTATCGGCTATGAACTGGCGCGCGTGATGAACAAGCGTTTTCTCTTTACGGAAAGAGAAGAAGGAAAAATGACGTTGCGCCGCGGTTTTGAAGTTCATTCTGGAGAAAAGATCCTCATTTGTGAAGATGTGGTTACGACTGGAATTTCTTCTATGGAAACGGCGAAAGCGCTCGAAGAGCACGGTGCACAAGTCGTTGGGATTGCGTCGATTATCGACCGTACCGTAAGTCCTATTGAACTTCCCTTGTACGCGGCATTTCAAGTGGACGTCGATGTCTATGATCCTGAAAGCTGCCCCCTTTGTGAAGCTGAAGTTCCACTCGTGAAACCAGGAAGCCGGGGGCTAAAAAAATAAACGAGAATCCATCAGATGTAAGTCGAGATTAAGAATTCTGCACTTACATCTTTTTTATTTAAAAAGATTAATATAAATCTTAATAATTTTAAATAAACAGGGTGAAATTTAAAAATATTTGCCATTTTCAGTGAAATTTGATTGTAAGTCGAATCAAAGTTCTCTATAATAGAAAGAGAGAGCTTGAACCATAGAAAGGGCGATTATGGCAAAGAATAATTTTGAAACGATTGGTCGAGACATCGCAAATGCGATTCAGGATGCGACCAAAGATATCGATAAAAAGAAAATAAAACAATGGGCCGATGAATTTGCGAAAAAGGCGGAAACGGAAAAAGTAAAATATACGAAACGATCTTGGAAGGAGTACGACTCGACGAACAAACCAATGGTTCGTATAGATGCGTATGGATATCCAATCGCGCCTTACAAGACTAAATCCATTCTCATGCGTGTCTGGGGAACCGCGGTCGGGTTACCATCCTTTTTCATGTCTTTATATACTTTAGGGACTGTGCCTTTTGGCTATGGAGGTTTTTTATCTGCACTTATTGGCTTGTTCTTTTTTCTACCTCTGACCGCAGTAGGATTATGGGTAGCGATAAAAGGCTTTCGTTTAGAGGGTGCCCGTTCTCGCTTTGCAAATTACTGGGAAGCTTTAAAAGATCGTGGCTTTGCTTCCATTCAGAAACTGTCTACCTACGTGGATAAGAGTCCAAACTTCATTCGTAAAGAAATTAAATTTATGGTGGAACAACGATTTTTTGAAGCGGGACGATTTATTGGACCAGAAGATACACTCGTCATTAACCGTCCCAATTATTTAGCGTATCAAAAACAGCAGGCATTAGAAGAACAAAAACGCAAAGAATTAGAAATGCCTGTACAGGAAGAAAAAGAAGAACTCACAGAACAAACTTCCGAAGCGATTTTAGAGGAAGCAAAAGGATATCTCGTGCAACTTCGCACCGTAGAAGAAAACATTGAAAACGCGTATATGAAATCCAGCGTCGTGCGATTGGGACGCATCACGACGAACATTTTTGACTATGTCTCCAAAAACCCACATAAGTTAAGTAAAATTCGTAAATTTATGAATTATTACTTACCGACAACGGTAAAACTCGTACAAAGTTATGCCTTGTTAGAGGATCAAGAAGTTTCGGGTACGAATATAGAAAGTTCAAAGCAGCGAATCGAAGAGTCGATGCAAGTGATTAACACATCCTTTGAACGTCTATTAGATGAATTATTTCAAAAAGAAGCCTTAGATATTCACGCGGACTTGATTGCCATGGAAACAATGATGGCTCGTGATGGCTTGGGTGGAAAAGATTTTGTACGCATGGAAATGGATGAAGGAGAAATCGATGAATAAAGATGAATTAAAACCGGAATTAACCCTAGAACCGGATTTGTTGGTAGATATTCCAGAACCGAGAATGGAGAACCCCATCATAGAATCACCAAAAAAACAATATGAACTCTCCGTTGAAGAACAAAAAATGGTGGATGATTTCGCGAAAAAAATCGATTTGAACAATTCATCCATGATTTTAAAGTACGGTGCAGGAACACAAAAGAAAATTGCAGACTTTTCTCAAAGTGCCTTAGAAAGCGTTCGCACGAAAGACATGGGAGAAGTGGGCGACATGCTTTCTGGAATTGTAAAAGAATTGGAAAACTTCAATGAAGAAGAAGAGGGTGGGCTTTTTGGTTTCTTGAAAAAACAAGGAAATAAAGTCAAAACTCTCCAAATCAAATACGATTCAGCGGAAAAAAACGTCAATCGCATTGCTGAAGTTCTAGAACAACATCAAGTGACTCTCATTAAAGACGCAGCCATGCTCGATAAAATGTACGAAATGAATACCGTCTATTTTAAAGAGCTCAACATGTATGTTTTAGCGGGAAAACAAAAATTGGACGAAGTGCGCGCCAAAGAAATTCCCGCATTGATGGAGAAAGCAAAACAAACAGGTTTACCAGAAGATGCCCAAGCGGTAAAAGATTTAGATAGCTTGTGTACGCGTTTTGAGAAAAAACTCCACGACTTAGAGCTGACACGTATGGTATCCTTACAGATGGCACCACAAATTCGTCTCGTGCAAAATAACGACACGATTATGAGCGAAAAAATTCAGTCCACATTAGTGAACACCATCCCTCTGTGGAAAAGCCAAATGCTCTTAGCATTAGGGGTCAGCCATTCGACCGAAGCGGCAAAAGCACAAAGAGAAGTCACGGATATGACCAATATGCTCTTAAAGAAAAATGCAGAAACCATCAAAATGTCCACCATTGAAACGGCACGAGAAACGGAACGAGGGATTGTGGATTTGCAAACGCTGCAAGAAACCAATCAATCGCTCATTTCTACGCTAGACGAAGTTGTAGCCATCCAACAAGAAGGCCGTGAAAAACGACGTCAAGCCGAAGGAGAATTGGCTCGCATGGAAGAAGAACTCAAACGAAAATTACTGGAAGTCAGCGACAGGTAACAAGGAGAGAACATGAACTTAAAAGACAAAATTCGCGTCATCGAAGGTTTTCCTACCGAAGGAATTAGCTTCAAAGACATTACGACACTCATGCAAGATAAAGACGCATATGTTTATGTCGTCAATCAATTCATCGACTATTTAAAAAATAAAGAAGTCGATGTTATCTTAGGACCAGAAGCAAGAGGATTTCTCTTTGGTTCTGCCGTAGCCTACGGAATGGGTGTTGGCTTCGTGCCCGTCAGAAAACCAGGAAAACTTCCAGCGGAAACCGAGCGCTTTGAATATGATTTAGAATATGGACAAGACGCTTTGGAAATCCATAAAGACGCATTAAAACCCGGCATGAAAGTCGCCGTTGTCGATGATTTATTAGCGACGGGTGGTACCATGTTCGCTTCAGCAAAACTTGTCGAACAATTGGGCGCCGAAGTCGTCGCCATGGAATTTCTCATTGAACTCACCGAATTAGGTGGACGCGAACGATTAAAAGAATATGACATTATGAGTCTTGTCCAATACGATCATTAAACGAAAAGCTAGATTTGAGTGGAATCAAATCTAGCTTTTTTTATTGTGTGAGTTGTAATTCTTTTAGAAAGTCAAATGTTTCTGGGTGATTCGCGTCGAGTTTCCACTCTCCATCTTCCATCCGCATGAGAAATGTAGTTTCTTTATCGACATAACCGAGATCACCTTTTCGGTCGATGAGTGCATCTAAAATCTCTTGTTCTTTTTGTTCATCAGACATTTGATGGAATTTTAAATCAAAAATTTTCCCGACGATAATTTTCTGGATTTCTCCTTGTAATTTCGTAGAATCAATCATGCGAAACTTGGCGTTGATCGTCGTTGTATTTGCGGTCTCTTCACCCTTTGTAAGAATGGGTTTTTCAGGAAATATGTTTCCGATTAACTCTTTTGGACTTTGTTTGAAGTGGCTAATCTGATATTCAAAGGCGGCCATCTCGTCCGGCTTCATTTGAGAAGCCTCCGTCAGATGAAGGTTAATCTCCTCCACATTGTAATCGAAGAAAGCATCGACCATTTCTCGGAAAACGACAAGGGCCCCTTCTACATGAGCTTCTGTCGTCACGGGCGTTTCTGTTTCTTTTGCACAGCCTGTGCAAAGAAGAAGAACGATAACAAACCATTTTTTCATATTTTTTTGAGCCTTTCGTTGACTTGAACTGCCAAGAACATCTTGACAAGGTCAAAGGGAATAAAGGGAATGACCGCAGCCCATAGGATGCTTATGAGACTTGGGTGAATACCATTTATTACATTTTGAATAAAGAAAAGGTACAAGGTTCCCAGGAGGTAGATGAGAATCGTCGCAAGTATGAGTCTTGCCCATGGTGTTTTCTCTTGCTTGCCACCAACCAAAAAGGGAACAAACAAAAAGGCTAGAATATACCCAAATGTTGGTAGTAAGAAGGCAGCAAATCCCCCTGTAAAGAGCAGTTTTAAGAGAATAAATACGACAATCGAGAATACACCATATTTTTTAGGCAACCGTAAAGCTGCTATAAAGACAAAAAGAGTCTGCAATGTAATTGGAACAGGTCCAATAGGGATAACCAAAATCCCGCCAATAAAAATAAGAACACCTAGCAAAGCAGCTGTTACTAATTCCTTGGTGTTTGATCGATGTGTAGACATAGAATCTCCTTTTTTAAAAATCTATACTCTATTATACAGTACCCTCATTCCTTTGGGAAATATGGTACAATGAGACGATAAGATTTGTTTGAGGAGAGTTTATGCAGTCGATTATTCGTTTTTTTGAACACTATATGACCGGGCCGTGGCTCGTTTTTGTCCTTTCGATGCTTCCACTCATTGAGCTCAAAGGGACCATTCCAGTGGGTCTTGCTATGGGAATGGGTCTACGGAAAACATTTTTATTGGCGTATTTAGGATCGGGATTTCCCATTCCTTTTATAATCATTTTTATTCGCGACATCTTTCAGTGGATGCACAAAAATGATCGCATGCGTGCGTGGATTGAAAAATTGGAAGAAAAGACACTAAAAAAGGCTGAAAGACATCGGGCCTTAGGTTTGTTGGGGATTTTCATCTTTGTTGCCATTCCACTTCCTGGAACAGGCGTTTGGACAGGGAGTCTTTTGGCGACACTTCTGGGATATCGATTAAAGCACGCCTTACCAACCATTTGGGGTGGGAATTTAATCGCAGGTCTCATCATTACAGGACTAAGCTACGGACTTAAAAATTTATTTTTCTAGAATACCAAGTGGGTATAGGATGATTCAAGTTATCAAACCAAGCCAAAATGTCATCGGCTTGGTTTTTAAATTTTTCTACTTCGTCCTCGCCAAAGGTCAAAGCCCAAGGAAATGAGCTGAGCATATTGCTAGAGATATATAAAAGAAGCAGATCCCAAAATTCTTTGGGCGGGGCATCATCAAAATATCCATCGATTCGGCCTTTCGCAAAAGCGGGTGCCTTTTGCGCGCACCACACAATGCGGTCAAATTCTTGCCATGGATCGCCAATATCAAAGCTTGAAAAGTCTATGACTTGAAGCTTTCTATTTCGATCGATCATCATATTACCGATGTGATAATCACCATGTTGAAAACATTGGGGGCGATGTTTAATGAGAGAATGATTCTCTTCAATATAGTGAAGAAAAAGATGGGCTTTGTCATAGTGAACCGGGCATCCATTATATTGGTCCACTTTGCGATTCATTTTGCGAGTAAAGAAATCTTCCCATGGTTCATGGTTGCCTGGAGCTGGAATGGAATGGATGTTCTTTAGAGTGTGCCCCGCGTGGACACCCATTCCATATTGTTCTTTTTCTGAAAGCGTCAGGAGGACTTGCTCTGCATCCTCTCCATCAATCCACGAGTAAATGGTGTGTACTTCAGTGTCATTGACCAGAAAAGAAACGGGGCGATTCATTGGAAGATTGAGAGAGGCAAGCGCATTTGTAAATGCCCATTCTGCTTTCTTCTTTTCAAGAGTATCTAAAGATGAAACGCGCAGCAGGAAGGGATTGTCCTTTTCGTCGATAATTTTATATTTTTTGTCCTTTGACCATCCTTTATGGATAGGTGTTTTAGAAATGATTTTCATGATTCTCTCCATTGTATTCGTCTGTACGCTTATTTTATCATTTTTTCAATTCTTCAAGTTGCGAAGCAATTCTATAAATCTCATCCTCTACATATGAGCGCAGCGAAATATATCATTCATCGAAGATGAATATCATGCCGCATGCATACCATAGCAACCAAAGGGAGCAATATCATATACTTCTGTCTCATCAGCTATATCTAGCCTCCCAGAAAACCATTATCGTAGATGGGCTCAATCTCATTTTTGAGAATCGTAGAATCATATCATTTTCTTTCATATTTTTCTCCTTTTTCCCTTGCAAGGAATATGTATTTCATGTATAATAGAATAGTCAAAGAAAGTCAAAGATTAGAAAGGGGGGATTGTTTGTGGAATATAAAGATTACTACAAAATCCTTGGTGTTGATAAAAACGCAGATGCGAAAGAAATAAAATCAGCTTTTCGAAAGTTGGCCAAACAGTATCATCCAGATTTACATCCGGACGATGCCCTTGCTGCTGACCGATTCAAGGAAGTCAATGAAGCCTATGAAGTATTAGGCGATGAAGAAAAAAGAAAACAATACGATATGTTTGGCGCGCAAGGGAATTTCTCTGGCGGTCAAAACTTCAATCCCCGTGACTTTGGTTTTGGGGGATACACACAAAGCGGCGACGCTTCGGGTTTCTCCGATTTCTTCGACTTAATTTTTGGATCTAGTGGTGGCAAAAAAGGTGGATTCTCGGGTTTTGGGGATGCTTCGAGCGTCTTTGGAAACTTTGGGAAAAAGCGGAGCCAACCAAGAGGGCAATATCGATTAGAAATGACCATCACTTTAGAGGAAGCCTTTAAAGGGGTGCAAAGAGATTTACATGTTTCATTAAATGGACAAAACATTACATTACCTGTAAAAGTTCCTGCGGGTATTTTGCCGGGCAAGAGCGTAAAAATGAATGGGGAACCTTATGGGATTGCAGGAGATATTATCATCCGCATTCAAATTCAGACGGGAACCTATGAATTTAACGGAGTAGACCTTATTCAAAAGGTAAAAGTACTTCCTTGGGAAGCGTGGTTTGGTGACAAAGTCACTGTACAAACGCTCCATGGAAAAATTAAAGTCACTGTGCCAAAAAATACACGCACTGGCGCTCGGATCCGAATTGCCAACAAGGGCTATACAGATATGAAGGGGAACCAAGGGGATCTCTTCTTAGAGTTTGTCATCGACAACCCAACAACACTCACGAAAGAACAAGAAAAAGTGTATGAAACACTCAAAGAAATGTAGGAGGTGTTTTTTATGGATACAAACAAATTTACACAAAAATCAATGGAAGCCTTGCAAATGGCCCAGGAGATGGCAATTAAAAACGCGAATCCTGAAGTCGATGAACTCCATTTGCATGCAGCGCTTCTTGCAAATACCGATGAAACCGTAGGTCGCGTCTTAAAAGAACAAGGAATCGATGTCGCAGGTCTCAGAGGAGAGGTACACAAAGCCGTTGACCGTCTTCCCATAGCAGAAGGTTCGCAAAACCTGTATCCGTCCACCCAGTATACCCGGGTAATTTTAAAGGCGGAAGATGAGAAGAATAAAATGGATGACGCATATATTAGTGTCGAACACTTGTATTTGGCGTTAATTGATGAGAAAAATTCGAAATCAGCACCCATTTTGCAAAAGTATGGCGTGACGAGAAATCTGTTTACCCAAGGGCTGCAAAAGTTACGCCAAAATCAACGGGTTGAATCGGATAATCCTGAAGCTCAGTACGAAGCCTTAGAGCGCTTTGGTCGCGATATTACACAAGAAGCAGAAAAGGGATCTATCGACCCCATCATCGGCCGCGACGATGAGATTCGCCATGCCATCCGCATTTTGTCCCGTCGTACAAAAAACAATCCGGTGCTCATTGGAGACCCAGGGGTTGGTAAGACGGCCATTGTCGAAGGATTGGCTCAACGCATCATCAATGGCGATGTGCCTGAATCCTTAAAAGGAAAGACGATTTTCGCTTTAGATTTAGGAGCTTTGGTGGCTGGTGCGAAATATCGCGGCGAATTTGAAGAGCGTTTAAAAGCGGTTCTTACAGAAATTAAAAGCTCTAATGGTCAAATTATTCTCTTTATCGACGAGCTTCATATGATTGTGGGTGCAGGAAAAACCGATGGCGCAATGGATGCGGCAAACCTCTTAAAGCCCATGCTCGCAAGGGGCGAGATCCGTACGATTGGTGCGACAACGTTAGATGAATATCGTCAATATATTGAAAAAGATGCAGCGTTAGAGCGTCGTTTCCAAAAGGTATTGGTAGAAGAGCCCACAGTGGAAGATACAATTTCCATTTTACGGGGCATCAAAGAAAAATATGAAGTTCATCACGGTATCAGGATTTCTGACAATGCGGTCATCGCTGCGGTGACTTTATCAGACCGTTATATCACCGATCGCTTCTTGCCGGATAAAGCCATCGACTTAATGGACGAAGCGTCTGCCATGGTGCGCACGCAAATCGACTCGATGCCCGTAGAACTCGACGAATCGAGAAGAAAGATCTTGCAATTGGAAATCGAACGCACGGCTCTCAAAAAAGAAGATGACCGGGCATCTGAGAAACGATTAGAGCGACTGGAAAAAGAACTGCAAGAAACAAAAGAAGAACACGACATTTTAAATGCTCGCTGGGAAGAAGAAAAACAAAAAATTCAAGACGAACAGTATGTGAAAGAGCAGATTGATGAAGCCAAACATCAAATCGAAGAAGCGGAACGCCGCTATGACTTTGAAACTTTATCTGCATTAAAATATGGAAAACTTCCAGAACTTCAAACGAAACTTCACGCAATGCAAGAAAAAGATGCAGAAGATAAAATGCTGAAAGAAGAAGTGGGGGAAGAAGAAATTGCGGAAGTTGTCTCCAAATGGACGGGCATTCCTGTAACGAAACTCGTCGAAACAGAACGAGAAAAACTCCTCACATTGGATGACATCTTGCATCAACGTGTCATTGGTCAAGATGAAGCGATTCACGCGGTGTCAGATGCAATCATTCGCGCGCGTGCCGGATTGAAAAACCCAAATCGTCCCATTGGATCCTTCATTTTCTTAGGACCTACGGGAGTGGGAAAAACTGAACTTGCAAAAACTCTCACGGAAACTCTTTTTGATGACGAAAAGAACTTAGTCCGTATCGACATGAGTGAGTACATGGAAAAACATTCGGTGTCTCGTTTAGTGGGAGCCCCTCCCGGATACATCGGTTACGAAGAAGGGGGTCAACTGACAGAAGCGGTTCGCAGAAAACCCTACAGTGTTGTTCTCTTCGACGAAATTGAAAAAGCACATCCTGATGTCTTCAATATATTGCTTCAAGTGTTAGACGGGCAGCAGAAGTGGCTTCAGTGCCTCTGAGAGTCAGCTGTTCCCAGATTGAAGCCA
>CAMDZK010000013.1 GCA_945910665.1 uncultured Peptostreptococcaceae bacterium | reverse complement strand
GTTCGTCTGCATACAGTCGCAAATAGACGCGATTCGGTGCATCGCTTAAATCATGGTTCATAAATTGCCAAAACAAAGCTTGTGAATCGCTATAATTCTTTACGAGATTTGTGATGGTGTACTTGATTTCATATTGATGGGGACCTTCTGCACCCATCCCCCAAATGAGTTCCACACCATCAGAAATATTGGCGATTCCGTACGTATTCGCCTTTTCTTCTCTTGAACGGTCTGAATCCCAATTGGGATTTTCCGTATAAGGTACGCCTTTTTCAGAAACGCGAAAATCAGTAATTTTTGAATCCCCTAAATTTGTAATAGGAATGTAGTTTTCCGTCCCATCTGAGGATTGAACACTGGTCCAAAAAAGAGTCACTTCCCCATGCCCTTCAGGTGTTAGGTATACGGTATAGTCTAAACTTTGAATATCATGGGCAAAGCTGAAAATTGGTAATAATAAAATGATAATAACAAAGATTGCCTTCGGATTAAATTTCATGTTTCCCTCCCTTAATCTCTTTATAGCGGACACATTGTATACATTGCCCGGTTGGTTCTGAAACTTCGTAATGGCAGAAAGAACCTTTTTTAAAATCATGGTCTCCTCCTGTAAGTCTCATATGCCAAATCTCTAAGGTTGGATTATGCCCCACGATAATTGGCAGCTCACTCTCTTCAAAAGAAAATAATTTGGTAAAAACGCCATCTACGACCCAATCTTCAATTTCTACAGGGACATGGATTGCTTGGGCAATAATTTCTGCGGTTTCTTTTGCCCGCACGAGAGGTGAACTAATGATTCGAAAGTGTTCGTGCTTCACATTTGTGGAAAACCAACGGCCCATTTCTTCCATCTTCCGGATGCCTTCTTCAGTGAGCGCTCGGTCAAAATCAGAGCCTCTATAGTCTTCTGCAATGCCGTGGCGAAATAAGATTATTTCCCGATTCATAATCTCTCCTTAAAAATTTGTTATAATATTTCCTATTGGAGGAATATTCATGGAACAACATTATATCGATAAAAATAAAATTGGACGGTCCCTTCTTTCCATTGCAGTACCTACAATGGCCGGGTACGCCCTCCAATCTTTATACGACGTCGTAGACATGATTTGGGTCGGCCGTATTTCATCGGAAGCTGTGGCTGGTGTCACAATTTTTTCGATTCTTCTTTGGATTGGCACAGTTCTCAACGAAATGATGAATGTGGGAAGTATTTCAATTCTTTCCCAGTCCTACGCCAAAGGAAACAGAGAAAAAACAGCACGCCTCGTTGAGCAATCCATCGGAGGAAACATCCTATGTTCGATTCTCGCTGGTCTTATGATCTTTTTACTCGTAAAAACGCAATTGAGTGGATTTTCCCAAGACCCTCAAGTACAAGAAGCTGCTATTTCCTACGGAATGACGCGCATTCTTTTTATACCCTTTCTCTTTGCTTCCTATTCGTTAAATACAGCCCTTCGCTCCGTCGGTTACCCTAGAGCTCCCATGGTAATGATGGGAATTTCTGCCGGGTTTAACATCTTATTCGATCCCCTGTTTATTTTTGATACGATTCCTTGGACTTCCCTTCCAGGGCTCGGACTCGGTGTAAAGGGGGCCGCCATTGCAACGGTGCTTTCGACGATGATTTCGTGTATCATAGGACTTGCCATTCTCATGCGAAAAAATGCCAAAGTGCGTATTTCTTTTCTAGGGATTTTTAAGATAAAGTGGAATGAGTTTAAGCATTTTATTCGCGTAGGGATACCGGGCGGGGCAGAAAATTTATTTCGCAACCTTTTAAGTCTTTTACTCGTACGTTTCATCGCCATCTACGGTACCCACGCAATCACGGCCGCAGGGATCGGAACGAGACTTTTTGGCTTTGCATACGTACCCATCACCGGGGCTTATGTGGCGGGTTCCACAGCAGTTGCAAATCTCTTAGGACAGGAAGATATCATAGGTACAAAAAAAGCCGTGCGTATGGCCATTCTCATCGGAGTTGTTGGGATTGGAATCCTTTCAATCATTGCGTGGTTTTTCCCTGGACATTTGATGGGACTGTTTATCGATGATCAAGCCGTTATTCCTTATGGCATCCCCATGATTCACACTTTAATTCCAGCCATATTGCTCGGCGCAGTGTCCATGGGGTTAGCCAGTGCTTTTATCGGATCTGGCTATAACAAGCCTTTTCTCATCGCATCGATCATCGCAAGATGGTTTGTCCAATTGCCCATGCTCTTTATTACGACGACTGTTTTAGAGCTTTCGATTCAATTTGTATGGTGGAGTTTTATCGTCGCAGGCATTGTAGAATCTCTTATTTTATCGGTCGCCTACAAACGAGAACATTGGCTCTATCACCGCGTGTAAAAGGGACTTTTCAAATTGTCCCTTTTGCATTATAATAAGTATGTTCATGCTGCTGTGGCTCAGCTGGTAGAGCAATTGATTCGTAATCAATAGGTCGGCGGTTCAAATCCGCCCAGCAGCTCCAAAGAAACGACGAGAGTCGTTTCTTTTTTGTGCTTTCAAGGATGCACAAGAGAATCTTATCTCTTTATCGACTGATTTAATATATGTGTCGTTTTACAGTCTTTTTCAACAAAGTGATTTAGCCTATAATACAGCTATAGTGAATAACTTTTACGTAAGTTGCCTTCTTGTATGGAAACATACAAACTTTCGTAAAATCTACGGTGACAAACCGTACTCATCTCCTACCCCTTTCCAACGAAAGGGGTCGATTTCTTTTTATGGGTATATACATAACGAAAAGTGAATTAAGGAGGAAACAATGAAACAACAAGTGTATGACTTTCTCGATCAAGAAAACATTCAATACGAAGTGACAGAGCACGAGCCTGTCCTTACGATGGACGACATGGTGCGTATTGGTCTTTCAGAAAAAGGGACCCTTTGTAAAAATATGTTTGTCCGCGATCAAAAAGGGAAACGCCACTGGTTAATCGTCGCAGATAATGATACACAAGTCGATTTAAGATCTTTAGGAGAAAAAATAGGTGCCGGAAAAGTTAGCTTTGCATCTGCAGATCGCCTCAAAAAACAGTTGGGTTTAGCTACTGGATATGTATCTCCTTTTGGCGTTATAAACAATGAAGACCATATGGTAACTGTCGTCTTCGATAAAGTATTGGAAGGACAAGAACGTCTAGGCATTCATCCAAATACAAACGAAGCGACGATTTGGATTTCATTTAATGACTTGGTCAAAGCAATTGAAAAAATAGGTAATGACGTTCAAATTGTAAGAATGTAATTGAAAAATGCCGCAAATTCTGCGGCATTTTTTTATTCTGCTTCGACAGCCCCTTCTTCTACAAGGGCTTCTGCATGATATGAACTTCTCACAAAGGGAGACGATTCAACACGTTTAAAGCCCATCTCCAAACCTCTCTCTTTATACTCAGCAAATTGATCGGGATGCACGTACTCAACAACCTCAATATGCTCTTTGGAAGGTTGTAAATACTGTCCGATGGTGAGCATATCCACTCCAACTTCTCTGAGTCTTTTCATGACATTGTATACCATTTCTGGTGTTTCTCCGAACCCAACCATCATCCCAGACTTTGTGACAAAGCCTTTTTCTTTTGCGTACTCTAGCACGTGGATGGAATCCTCAAAATTACTTTGCGGGCAAATTTCTTCAAAAAATTCAGGCACAGTTTCCACATTGTGGTTTAACACGTCTGGTTTTGATGCGAGGACAATATCGAGCAACTCTTCTTTTGCATGAAAATCGGGGATCAATAGTTCCACCGTTACGTCAGGATTCATTTCTTTCACTTGACGACACACGTCGGCAAAGTGGTTTGCCCCTTCATCTTCTAAATCGTCACGATCCACAGATGTTATGACCGCATGTTGTATTCCCAATTCCTTGACCGCTTCTGCCACGTGTTTTGGTTCTTCTGGGTCAAGGGGAAGTGGTTTTCTTGTCGTTACATTACAGAACTTGCAGTTTCTCGTACAGTGATTTCCCATAATCATAAAAGTCGCAGTGCCCGCTTCATAACATTCCATGCGATTGGGGCAATTCGCTTCATGACATACAGTCGTCAAGTTGTTTGTCTTTAATGCCTTAACAACACCTTTTGTCGTTTGCGCACCTTGAATTTTTATTTTAATCCAATCGGGTTTTCTCTTCATAGCAATTTCTTCCCTCCATTAAATCTTGTATTAATTGTTCTTTTTCCATGCCTGAAATATACTTCGACACGGGAATCTCTTTAAGTCGTTCTTTTAAACTTTCTTCATCCATGAGACAGCCAACGAGTTCTTTTTCTAACTCTTTACAATCGGCTTCCGAGAAGTAGTCTCCGCAAATACACGCCTGATAAATTTTTCCTTCTTCAAAGGTGAGGCGATAATCCATCAGTCCAAAGGGATGTTTAATCACTGTTTGTACCGCTTGTTCAGCCTTATGACCAAAATTCCAGTTGGAATCTCTGAAACGGGTGATATAAGGCTCGACTTTTGCGAGAAGTGCATCGTCAACTTTGATGACTTTGTCCGTCCCTACGTATTCTTTAAGTTCGCCGATGATATAGTCCATAAAAGCATGGATGTCCATATCCGTCATTTGCGATAGAGTCCCAATGCGAGAAACCACAGATGGGACACCCTTCCCCTTGTACTTTTCTTCTCGTGTACGAATCGCTCCTTGGAGCATTTTTGTATCAATATCAAATAAAAGCGTACCATGATGAAGAATGCGATGCTTGTATCGATACTGGGCATTGCCAGAAATCTTCTTTCCATCGACAACGATGTCGTTTCTTCCCGTAAACGCAGCATCGATTCCAATTTTTCGAAGGGCTTGCACAATGGGCTCTGCGTATTGTTCAAATAATTCTTGCGTACTTTTATCCTCGTGCTGTCCGATAAAAGAGTACTGCATATTATTTACATCACAATAAATCGTCCCGCCTCCAGAGAGTCGCCTGACGATGTTTAGGCCGTTTTCTTTGCAAAAGTCCACGTCTACTTCTGTGTATACATCTTGATTTCTCCCTAAAAGAACCGTTTTATCATGCTGCCAAAGGCTGATGATTTCTTCGTCAGTTTCTTTTAAAAAGTATTCTTCAATGGCATGGTTAATGGCAGGATCAGTCTGTGTATTGATGAGATATAACAAAGGCTTCCTCCTTTTGAATGTCCTCATTCTATTATAAGCCCTTAGCAAAATAAATACAAAGACTTTGCCCCAAGGTACAAATTGAGTAGAAAAATCATAAAAAAAGCATGTAAGCGTTAAACTTACATGCTTTCGGTAAAGGTTTGAACTTTTTTAGAGGTCGTGGTTTTTCTTCTCTTGCATTCCATCCAGTGGGAATTGATGCTGATTAGGGTCTAAAATCGCATCTTCTCCTACATGTGGTTTGTGGAAATGATTGTTCACTTGCTCTTCTAAACGAATTTCTTCTTTATTGTAATCTGGATTATCGACGATTAAATCTTCGCCTTCCGGATTCATAACTTCTTCGTTTTGTCCTTGTCCTTTATAATCTGTTTGTTGGTGTAACTTCACATCGTGATCTTTTTCAATCAATTCATCACGATCAACGCCTAAATCTTTACGAATGACTTGATTCCCTTGTTCATCGACATCATGCTCATCATATGGATCTTCAGAATAAACTCTTGCATCCGTATGATGGAGATTGTCGTGAAGGTCTTTACGTACATCTTCATCGTAGATTTGATCTTCTTTTGGCGGTACTGCGATTGGTTCATTGGCTAAATCATGATCTTTTCTGATGGTTGGATCCACCATTTCTTCCTCTTTATACGTGAGAGGACGATTTGGATCTTCATCAATTTCTGCAGGATCATAAGGGTCTTCTGAATACACTCGATGATCGGTTTGTGGAACATCGTGTTCTCTTGTAAGGTCACTTTCATAGACTTGACCTTCTGTTGGAGGAACCGCAATCGGCTCATTTTCAACACTTGTAGATTTTTTTCCATAACGATTAACTAAATCGTCATTGGTTCCATCAACCACTTGGTTGTCGTGGAATGTTCTCTTCTTATTTTCTGGATCCATTGGATCTTCTGGGTCAAAGCGAAGGTCACGATTCACGTATTCGTGATTTCTTTCCACTGATTCATTATGAAGAACGTTGTTCTCTCGTTTGGAATTTCTACGCATATCTTCATCTACGTGGTCGTGTTCATCATGCAACACATGATCATGTTCTGCATGGCTGTCCACAGCGATGATAATTTTTCCGTTTCGGACGGCTTCACGATAACGCTCGCGGTCTTCTGCAGGCATATCATGGTCCTCAAAGAGTTGATCCATCGTTTCATGTCCAGATACCCAACGCACAAAGCGATCGATAATCGTTTCATCTCTGCTTTCTTCTTGTACGTCTACTATATCCACATCCGCTTCTGCGACTGCAGGAATGTCACGATACGCGTCATGGAATACTTCGATTTCATTTTTGGTGTACCCTTCCGCTTGTAACTGCTGGATTCGTTCGATTACTTCTAATTGTGTATCAAATACTTCCCATCTCATCGTTGTAGCCTCCTTAAAGGTATTTGTCTTTATATACCCGATGTGATAATCCTTTACACAATTTAATTTCTCTACGATGATTTTTTCTTTTTTCCCAAAAGCGCTGCACCCAATGCACCGGCAAAACGCGCATGGGGATGGGTCATCACTGCCGCTTCCAATTTTTCAGACAAAGCTTGAACCATATATGGACTCACAGAAAAGCCACCCGTTAAAAAGTACTTCGGACTTTCGTTTCGGTGTTTTGCTGTTTGTGTACTTACTTTTTTTACAATTGAGTCGACCACACCTCTTGCGATATCTTCTTTGGGGCATCCCTTTCCAATCAGAGAGATGATCTCCGATTCAGCAAATACCGTACACATGGAAGAAATTTCCACCTCATCACCTTTTGCTGCTAATTCAAACATTGTATCGAGTCCAACACCTAAAGTGTTTGCCATAATTTCTAAGAAGCGGCCCGTTCCTGCGGAACACTTGTCGTTCATCATAAAGTCTTGGACCATGCCATTTTTCATGGTGATGACCTTTGTATCTTGTCCACCGATGTCGATGACTGTAATATCTTCTCCCGCTAAAAAGACCGCCCCTTTTGCATGGCAGGTAATCTCAGTGACGACTTTATCGGCAAAGTCAACAGAAATTCGCCCATATCCCGTCGCGGTCCATACATTGTCCGCATAACCGATGTTTTCCAGTTCTCTTTTAATTCCATTCGCCGTTTCGCGACTATCCCACCCAGTAGGACGCAAGTCCATGTGTAGGATTTTTTCTTTATTTTCATCCAGTACAACGGTTTTTGTAGCCGTCGAACCAATATCAATTCCAATGTAGTACATGATGCACCTCTTTCCAATCCTAGTATACGGGATAGAATCACTTTTGTGCATTTGCATTCTTTATGGTTTCATAAATTCTTCAAATAAAAGAGACCCGCAGGCCTCTTTTTTCATATTATTTCCCTTCGACTCCATCGACGAGAGTTTCGATTTTTTTCATTGTATTTTTCAGCGGTGCATCTGTAGATAAATCAACACCAGCAAGTTTTGCAAGTCCTAATACATCTTTCGTTCCACCCGCTTCAAGGAAGGAAATCCAACGTTTCACGGCAGCGTCGCCTTCTTCTTGGAGGAGGCGATTGGCTTCCGTTCCAAGTGTGAGTCCTGCACTATATGTGTAGGAGTATAATCCTGAATAATAGTGAGGTTGACGCATCCACGTGCGCTCTGCTCCTTTTTGAATGGTCACTGCATCACCCCAGAATTCTTCAAGGGTTTCTCTAAAATACTGATCATATTGATCGGCCGTAAGTGCTTCGCCTCGGTCTACCGCTTCATAGCATTTATTTTGGAATACGCCTTCAATTCCATGGGTCACAAAGTTATGGTAGTAGGTTCTCGCAATCATAATTTGGTAAATGGTGCGTTTTTCTTGCTCTGATTCTGCTTTTTCCAGTAAATATTTCGCTAAGAACAACTCATTTGTGGTCGATGGCGCTTCGATTAAATAGAGGGAAGGTCTTGTATCAAGTAATTGTTGACGATTTTGTGCAATGGCAAAATGACCTGCATGACCCAATTCGTGGGCAAGAACAAATAAGTCACTCATGGAACCGCTCCAAGAAATGAGAATATATGGATGGGCTCCGTAAGGAGATGCACAGAAAGCACCCGTTGATTTTCCTTCATTTTCAGCAAAGTCAATCCAACGTTCCGTAAAAGCACGTCGTAATATTTCTCCATATTCTTCACCGAGAGGCTTTAAAGCTTCCATGATGATTTCTTTTGCTTCTTCAACGGATACGCGTTTGTCTGATTCTTCTGGCAAGGATAAAAGAAGATCTGCAAAAGTCATTTCTTCTAACCCATGCTCTTTTTGCATGATTTTTGCGTAGCGACGCATAATCGGTGCCAAATCATTCATGATGCCTTTTAATTGGCGCTCGTATAATTCACGGCTCACATTTTGGTTGAAGAGTAAGTAATCAATCACAGAATCAAATCCACGCAGTTCGGAGATAATTTTATCCTTCTGCATGTTCATATTTAAAATCGCAGCGATTGTATGGCGGTAGTCGCCTACACCTTCATAAAAATGATCAAAGGCGGCTCTCCGTAAATCTGTATCTTTTTCCCCTTCATAATGTCCTTCAAATAGGCCAAAGCTCATGGGGTATTCTTTTCCATTGACAGTAAATGGTTCAAAACGTAAATCCGCAAGTTTTGCGCGGTTATAGAGTCCTTCACCACCATCGGTGATTGGTGAAAGAAGTTTTAAGGCATTTTCTACATCGGAAGATAGCGCTCGTTCTTTTTGACGAAGTACTTCTTTAATATATGCATCATAACCCATGGACTTTAATTCGTTTAACAGCTCTTCTGATTCTTCTCTTAGACTCTGTTCTAAAAATTCCATTTTTGCAGCTGCTTTACCCGTGCGCATACGAATAAATTGGGATAATTTCACGCGGTCGTTGTCCGTTGAATCGGTGGCTGCATGTAAAAATCCAAAACTGCCCACGCGATACACACGACCCGCAATGGATTGATACGCATCCAATGCGTTTTTGTAGTCATCTGCACTTTCCAGTTTGTTTTCGTACGTTTCGACAAAAACTTCCACATCTTTGACGATGGAGTCCACTTCTGTTTTTACTTCTTCTTCTGTCGTAAATAATGAGGATAAATCCCATGTAATCGCTGGGTCAACCTCATGGCGTTTTACAAATTCTTTCATGTTTCCTCCTTTATTTCATTCATTTCTATTGTACCCAATTTACCACTTCTGTTGTAAGTTGTATAACAAAACTATATTGAAAGAAGTACATATATACAATAATAAAGAACGAGTCGATGAGATGAAGGTGGCACTCGTCTTAGACCATAAGGATACCCGCAGTCACTAAAAAAGTGGTTCAACAGAAGTTGAGCCACTTTTAGTTTAAATTTGTTTTTGTAATCGGGCGACTAAAAGTTCAATCCCAATTTCATTGTAACCACCGTCGGGTAGGATAATATCTGCATACCGTTTGGAAGGTTCCACGAATTGCAGGTGGGATGGCCGCACCGTATTTAAGTATTGGTCAATAACCGATTGAAGGGAACGACCTCTATCATGCATATCCCGCTGGATTCTTCGCAAAATGCGAACATCTGCGTCTGTCTCTACATACACTTTTAAATGCATCGTGTCCCTAAGCGCTTTATCAAAAAACAAGAGAATACCCTCGACAATCAAAATGGGTTTTGGATGGATTGTTACTGTTTCTTTTTTTCTCGTGTGCATTGCGTAGTCGTATACGGGCATTTCAATGGATTCTCCGCGTTTTAGCTTTTCGATATGCTCAACAAAAAGCGCCGTATCGAATGCATTGGGGTGGTCGTAGTTCGTTTGTATACGTACTTCCATTGGTAAATGGGTTTGGTCTTTATAATAGCTATCTTGTTCAAGAACCAAGATGTGCTCTTCTCCGAACGCTTCTACAACTTTCTGCGTGACGGTACTTTTACCAGACCCACTGCCGCCACATATTCCTAACGTAAAGGTATGCATGATTATCCCTCTATCTTTTTCTTCGAAGCATTGCCCCAGGGTGCACACCCGCCACATAAGGCAACTTGACTATTTGTTCCGCATGGGGAGCCGATTCAATCGCTTCCCCTTTTTCACTTTCCATTTGTTCTACGACAAAGGAAATCTCTTGATCCCCTGGTTCTAACACCTCCAAAGTGTCTCCAAGGGAAAATTTATTTCTTTGGGAGACAAACATCGCATTTTCGTCTTCACGTACATCGGTGACGACAGCGATAAAGTCGTACTCTCTCGTATAGCCTGCCGATGCGTAGTTTTGGGAAGTTTCATCGGGCTTTCCATATAAAAAGGCAGTGGTAAAATCTCGATGACTACATTTACGAAGTTCGTTGACTAATTCTTCAATTTTTTCATCCGTGAGTTTGTCTTCGACCGCTAAATCGAGAGCGATGCGGTATGCGCGAACCACTGTCGCCACATAATAGGGGCTTTTCACACGGCCTTCGATTTTAAAACTGCTGACCCCCGCTTCTAACATATCCCTCAAATGAGGAAGTGTACATAAATCCTTTGAGTTTAAAATATAACTTCCCTTTTCATCTTCCACGATTTCATAGGTATCATCTGGACGATTTTTCTCAACGAGCGCATAATTCCAACGGCAAGCGTGGGAACAATCCCCACGGTTTGCATCGCGGCCCGTCATATAACTGGAGAGGAGACAACGACCACTATAGGAAATACACATGGCTCCATGGCAGAAAGTTTCTAAGTCGATGCCTGGATCTGCTTTTTCTCGAATGGAGCGAATTTCTTCTAAAGAAAGCTCACGAGCTAGGACGACACGCTCTGCGCCTAAATTATGCCAAAAGTTCACCGTCTCTGCATTGGTGACCGAGGCTTGCGTACTTATATGAATGGGCATATTCGGTGCAATTTTTCTCACCATTTGGAAAATTCCTGGGTCTGAAATAATGAGAGCATCCACCTTTAAATCGACTAATTCTTGAATATATTCTTCCATTCCCACCAAATCATCTTCGTGGGGTAGAATATTTAAGGTAACATGTACAGTGACTCCATGGTCATGGGCGTAAGCAATCCCCTCTTCCATTTGCTCTTTCGTGAAGTTTTTGGACGCCGTGCGCAAGCCACCGCGATGGCCAGCCATGTACACTGCATCAGCACCATAGTCGACGGCGGTTATTAACTTTTCTAAATCTCCCGCGGGAGCGAGTAATTCTGGTTTTTTCATTTAATCTTCCTTTCTCGTCACCGCAAGGCCATCGCCCACTGGTAGCACGATGCTTTCATATCCTTCGGTTTCTTGAATCATTTGTAAATATTGACGTAAGCGTTTGACGATGGTCACTTTCCGTTTATGGTATTTTTCTTTGTCGTGGAGCATGCCATGAAAATAGACATCGTCCGCGTACAAAACGCCCCCTGGTTTCCAAAGGGGTTCTAATAATGTGAAAAAGGCATTGTACTGCCCTTTTGCCGCATCCATGAAGATGGCGTCAAAAAAACCATCTAAGGTCGGTAAAAGCTCTTTTGCATCCCCATGCAGGAGCGTGATACGTTCTGTAAGGCCAGCTTTTTTAATATTTTCTTTGGCTTTGAAGGCCATGGCGTCATCTCGCTCGATGGTTATAATTTCAACTTCTGGGAGAAGTGTTGCAAAAAAGATTGCCGAATACCCAATGGCCGTGCCCAATTCTAAGAGCCGTTTTGGTTGTTGGATGCGTAGAAACATGGCCAAACAATCCCGCACCTCTTCTTCCACAATGGGTACATCGTATTCTTTGGCGAAAATTTGTAATTCTTGTAACAGTTCCATGGCCTATTCCG
>CAMDZK010000012.1 GCA_945910665.1 uncultured Peptostreptococcaceae bacterium | reverse complement strand
GATGGACGTCAAAAAGACAGAAATTACTATACGGATTTTGCAAAAGCTCTTCCGGAAGATACAATCATCTTGACGGCAGGCTGTGCGAAATACCGTTACAATAAATTGGGCCTTGGCGATATTGGAGGCATCCCTCGCGTACTTGACGCAGGTCAATGTAATGACTCCTATTCTCTCGCAGTCATTGCAATGAAACTCGCTGAAGTCTTTGAATCAGATATTAATGACCTTCCGATTGCATATAATATCGCCTTGTATGAACAAAAAGCTGTCATCGTGTTGTTGGCGCTGTTAGCTCTTGGTGTGAAAAACATCCACTTAGGACCAACACTTCCTGCGTTCTTATCTGAAAATGTTGTGAAAGTCTTGGTGGAAAATTTTGGCATCGCCCCTAATACGACCGTTGAAGACGATATGGAAATATTCTTAGGAGCATAATGAAACGATACGCGATTGAAATTCTTGAAATTGAACACGCAAACATTCTCCGCATGACGCAAGTAATGCGGAGAATGGCCCTTCGCATGATGGAGGAAAAGACTCTGTTTGTCGATGATATTCGCCTTGTCATCGATTGGATTAGAGGATATGCGGATAAACATCATCATGGAAAAGAAGAGGTCATTCTCTTTGATGAAATGGTAAAAGAATTGGGCGATGTAGGTGAACGCCTCATTCGCGGAGCCATGTACATTGAGCACGACGCTGGCAGATATCACGTGAGCCAAATGGAAGAAGCGGTGAACCATTTTGAAGAAGGAAATGAAGAAGTGTTTCTCGATGGAATTACCCATGTGTTGGGCTATGCGGAATTATTGAAACGCCATGCGTTAAAAGAAAATGAAGTGATTTATCCCTTTGGACTTCGTTCTCTAGACGAAAAAATTTTAGATTCTGTGGATGAAAGAACCAAGAAGTTTGAAGAAGACTTTTCTGCAGATGAATATTTAGAACAGTTGGAACAACTGGAAGAAAAGTATCAAAGATGAGCAATCGTGCTCATCTTTTTTAATTCAGTACAAAGCGACTCCTCTTCATATGAGCGTAACGACATATATCATATTTGCAAAGCAAATATATCATTTCGAGCGTAGCGAAAAATATCATATCGACCGATAGGGAGATATATCATATCTAGTTAGTATCTACCGCCAACAGTGTGTCGACGACATGATGCACTCTCGCTAATGAAACAAATAAGATATGATATACCCTTTATCAATCCCTAGTCTCAACCAGTAGACGGATCGAAAGTTGCGTCTTTTATTGTACTTTCGATAAAAACTGTTTTGTTCGTTCTTCTTTTGGGTGTTGGAAAAAGCTTTCCATATCGCTCGATTCTTCTACGATTGACCCTTCGTCCATAAAAAGAATGCGGCTGGCAAAGCGTTTAGCAAATCCCATTTCGTGGGTGACTACAACCATGGTCATGCCTTCTTCGGCAAGTTCTCCCATTAATTCGAGGACTTCGCCCACCATTTCTGGGTCTAAGGCAGAGGTCGGTTCATCGAAGAGAAGAATTTTTGGGTTCATCATCAAAGCGCGGAGTATGGCGATGCGCTGTTGTTGTCCCCCGGAGAGTTGACGGGGATAGGCGTTTTCTTTATCCAATAGCCCAATGCGTGAAAGGAGAACTTGTGCTTTCTTTTTTGCTTCTTCTTTTCCCATGTTTCTGCGTTTTATGGGGGCGAGGATGAGATTATCCATGATGGTCAAATGCGAAAAGAGATTGAAGCGTTGAAAGACCATGCCCATTTCCTTTCGCACCGCATTGATATCTGAGGAAGAAGAGTTTATTTGTGTTCCTTCAAACCAAATTTCTCCATCTGTAGGCACTTCTAAGAGATTTAAACATCGTAGGAGAGTAGATTTCCCAGAACCAGAAGGTCCGATAATAACAACTTTTTCTTGATCTTGGATGCTTAGATTGACCGCTTTTAAAACGTGTAAGTCGTCGAAAGACTTTTCGAGTTTGTTTACCTTAAGCATGGGTAACCCTCCTTTCAATGTTGAAAAAGATTTTTTCGATACACAGGACGATGACCAAGTAAATGAGTGCCGCAGTTGCATAGGGGATCAAGGCACTAAAGGTTTTACTGATGATAATATTGGATGCTCTTGTCAAATCCATAAGTCCAATGAAACCACAAATGGAAGTCTCCTTAAAGAGAGTAATGGTCTCATTCCCTAAGGCGGGGAGGGCATTGCGAAACCCTTGCGGGAAGATGACATGGCGCATTGTCTGTGGATAGGTTAAGCTGAGCGATCGAGCTGCCTCAATTTCTCCTTTGTCGACGGATTGCATGCCCCCGCGGAACACTTCCGCCATATAGGCGGAAGAATTCATCCCGAAGGTTAAGATGGCTACCAGACGCAGGTTGTCAATGGAGATTAAAAAGACATTGAACATCATGAGCAGTTGAATTGTCGTTGGCGTCCCACGAATGAGGGTGATATAAAAGCCTGCCAATGAATGCAATATCTTGTGGATGAATCTTCCAGCCGTGGTTTTGTATTGTGCTCCTTTATAGTAAAGCCGGATAATGGCTAAGAGAAGCCCTAAAACGAAACCGATCAAAAGAGCACACACCGTCACAATAATTGTAGTTTCAAGGCCATCGATTAAATATTTCCAAAGGTCATCCTTCACGAGATTGAGTTGTATTTGCTCGATGAGTGTTGTCATGAAGTTCTCCTATTTGATGTATTTGTCGATAATGGTTTGAATGGTTCCATTTTCTTGTAATGCTTTTAAGACTGTGTTGATTTCTTCGACCAATGCCGTATTTCCCTTAGGGAGGGCAATCGCATACTCTTCATCCGCGTAGGCAGTATCTAACAGTTTTAATGTATCTTTTGTATTGATGAAACTTTTGGCTGTTTGTTCATCGACCATGACGCAATCTACGCGTCCACTTTCCAATGCCATGATAGCGTCGGAGTGCTTATCAAAGGATTGGACGTTTTTTTCCCCGAAGTCGTCGGTCGCGTAAATGTCCCCAGTCGTACCCAATTGGGTGCCAATTTTTTTGCCTTCTAAGTCATCAATCGTTTGAATGGGTGAATCTTCTGTGACAATGACAACTTGTACACTTTTTGCGTAAGGAATCGAAAAGTCGACGTTTTCTTTTCGCTCATCAGTAATGGTCATCCCAGCGATACCTCCGTCTGTTTTACCACTTTCGATGGATGCGATGATGTTGTTGAATTCCATATCATGCATTTTGACGGTGTACCCTAAAGAGTCGGCGACGGCTTTTGCAATATCTACGTCGATGCCCACCATGGCTTCGCCATCATAAAATTCGTAGGGTGGGAAAGTGGCGTTTGTAGCCAAGTCTAGTTGTTTGTCGCTGAGCGCTTTGCCTTCTTGGATTACGGGCAGTGCTCCTTGTTCTGTCTTCTCTTTATCACCGCAGGCGGAGAGAAGAAAGACGAGGCTCAGGATGAGTAGGATGTGCATTTTTTTCATTGTATTTACCTCCAATAGGGAATGTGACGGAAGTTTCCAATAAAAAAAGCTCCCGTCCAAAATAGGGACGAAAGCTCGTGGTGCCACCCTGATTCATGAATTCCTCACGGAAATTCACCTTATTGAGTACAATCATACTCTGACGCTATAACGGGCGTTCCCGCAGTTGTGCTCCGAGGTTCTCTTCTTACAACCTCCATTCATCCTCTCACACTCTACAGGACTCGCTTGCAATCGATGGTAGTAGTACTCTTCTCTTCAACGCGTTTTTTGCTATTATACTCCCGTAGAATTTGCTTGTCAAATAAAAAGTCGATTCTTTTCGCATGGCGCTTGAATGTCGTAGGATAGGAAATTGTTTGTTTACCCTAAATTTAGAGCATTAATTCAAGTTTCTTATTTTTTAAGAACTATTATGCATTCTTTTCTCTTAAGATTTCTACCACTTGATTGGCACTATCATCATTCATTTTCAAAAGTGAGGGTCCCATGAAAGAGGAAATTTCTCCTTGCTCATTCATTAAAGCGATAAAATGTGAACTAAAAAACTGACAGTTCAAGTAATGCAAGTTCATCGGGTCATACCCGCAAATGGTGAAAGGACCAGGAATTGTCACCGTTTCTTTGTTTAGAAATTCCCCAATGGCTTCTTCTTTTTTACTTTGAATCTTTCTATATTCATGCTCGGCTGCTTCGATGGGTAAGTCTACCGATAGAGTATCACTTTTCATTTGCCCATCGAGTAATTCAAATATACTCCGACTTTCTTCTCCAATCGTATGGGAAAGAAAAAGGCCTTCTTTCTCTCCTTGGAGCAGAATCATCATCCCTACGTCATAATGATTGTGCCTTCCATACACGTTTTTTGGATTCTTTAATGCAAGCATTTTTTCTTGGAAGTACTCTTCAGATTTTTCGCGATTCAGTTGGGAGAGGGCTTTATATTCCATCGTTTGGGCCATTCCTTCGACGGTTTCTAGATATTCCTCATCCTCTGTACTTTCCAAGTTTTTTCGTTGCAAACGCAAGGCGTGAAATTGGTGGATGTCTTCGGTGATGGCTTCACGTTCTAATATCTTGTAAGCGAGTGCTTCTACACAATGGTGTGCTTTTAAGAGGATCAAATCATTGGGAAAACGCATTTCATTGCGACTTATTTGATGCGCATGAAACATTTCGTGGACGAGAAGTGCCGTTAAACGATCATGGTCCTCCAAGTTTGCCACGTCTAGGTTCCAGATTGCGATTTGCTGTCCTTCGTGTTGTACCGTCGTACATCCAATGAATCCTTCAGGGCGGGGGTATGTTTCTCCCTCAAAGTAAGCTTCTTTTTCTGTGTACAAAGCAAAGGGATAGGGGTGGAAGCTTCGCCACAGAGATTCAAAATCGATTGCTTGTATTCGCTGATTAATCTCATTCCAAATGGTTTGCATCATACATCCTCCTTTTTTAGAGTATAGCACAAAAAAAGCAGCTCATTGGAAGCTGCTTTTACTCTTATGCAAAAATAAAATGCAAGATAAAGATGGGAAGAAGACCCCAGATGATTGGATGAATTTCTTTGGTTCGTTTTGTTGCGACGCTTGCGACAACAAATGTGATAAATCCAATGGCGATTCCGTTACTGATGGAGTAGGAGAGAATCATCGTAATGATGGTCATAAATCCGCTGGCAGCGTAGACGAAGTCATCCCATTTGATGCCGCCTAATTGTTGTGCCATGAGAATCCCTACAACGATGAGAGCTGGCGCTGTAACCGATCCTGTAACCATGGATAGAATGGGCGCAAAGAAAATCGAGAGGACAAAGAGAGTAGCTGTGGTGACTGCGGTTAACCCTGTGCGTCCTCCCACTTCAACACCACTGGCAGACTCGACGAAAGATGTAACCGTCGATGTGCCTAAAAAAGCTCCGCCTAATGTACCTATGGCATCGGCCATAAATGCTTTTTCTACATTCTCCAATTCTCCTTGTTCGTTGACGAGGTTGGTACGATTTCCAACGGCAACGAGAGTTCCTGCTGTATCGAAAAAGTCGACGAAAAGGAAAGTGAAGATGATGAGAAAGGCTTGTGGATGGGCGAAGAGTTCTGCGAAACCGTCTTTTAAGGCAAATACTGCGCTTGTGTCGAAGTCTACGGAGACGATCGCCGTTGGAAGTGCAGGCATCCCTTCAATTCCAGTAAGACCCATGATCAAACCAATCACTGCCGTTGCAACCATTCCAATGAAAATCGCCGCTTTGACACGAAAAGCTAATAGCGCGATTGTAATGAGAAGGCCAATGAGCGCTAACAAGGTGACTGGATTTGTAAAATCTCCGATTCCAACGAGGGTTGCATCGTTGTTTACGATAATACCAACATTTTGCAGTCCGATGAACGCGATAAAAAATCCGATACCAGCGCCAATGGCTAATTTCATTTGCGCAGGGATTGCCTGGATAATCTTCTTGCGGAGGTTCGTAATGGATAATAAGAAAAATAAAATACCTGAGACTAGGACAGAAGCCAAAGCGGCTTGCCAACTAAGACCGGCACCCAATACGACGGAATAGGTGAAAAAGGCATTTAGACCCATACCTGAAGCAAGAGCAACGGGATAATTCGCGTAGAATCCCATAATAAATGTGGCAAAAGCTGCAGAAAGAGCTGTTGCCAAAAAGGCCGCTTCAAAGGGGATACCAGAATCAGAGAGAATTCCAGGGTTTACGGCTAAAATATACGCCATCGTTAAGAATGTGGTGACACCCGCTAAAATCTCTGTTTTAACATTGGTTCCTTTTTCGGAGAGGTGAAACATTTTTTCGAGCATATAAATCTCCTTTCAAATTTTGCTGATTTTTCAATTAAAAAACTCCTGTCGTATCGACAGAAGCACGTGAAAAACCTTCCATCGTAGTCCAACTATTTACGGTAGTCGGGTAGAGACACTCGCGCCTTATTCGCAAGCATATACGCTGTAGCATAGAGTTATTTTATCATTTGATTGGTAAATTGTAAAATGCGTTTTTCCTTTGCTATAATAGGGCAGATCGAGGTGTCCTATGGAACTACTGGAGTTTATTTTAGAAGTCATTGGTGGATTATCAACCAATGAAAAAGTGCCCAAACCCATTCGCATTGGACTATTTATTTTTATTCTCCTATTTTTTGGAGGCCTTATGTATGGGTTTATTGCCATCGCACTTGCTCCGCAGACAGAACCTCCTGTGCGCTACTTCATGCTTTTTCTTGTCCTTATGATTGTCGTTGTCTTGGTGAAGTATTTACAAGAGTTGGTCGCCGTGCAAGAAAAAAATGACAGAAGAAATCAAGGGAAGTAGTCGTCCGCGGCGCAGTGGGCATCCACAGTTGGAGAGATCGATACATTTGGAGTGATGCTGGCTTTGGCTTTGTAAAGTGTAGAAATAAAAAAGCCCCTTCCATCTCGATGGGAGGGGTGGCTCAGCATGTTTTTCATGGTGAGCCGGGGTGAGTACGTATCTTTTCTCCACTACTCGTTTTTATTGAGCCAGCTCAAGAGAACCTTCACATATTTCTCATGTTCGTCGATATAGGGCATGTGTCGACTATAGGCGAAGAGCTCCCATGTTGCATTGGGGAGATTATCCACCATGGTTTTTGCGATGAAAGGAGAAGAGAGGTCTTCTTGACCGTTTGTTACGAGGACAGGGGTTGTAATTTCTTTCAGTCTGTCAGTCACTTCATAGCCACTCAGAGTTCCTGTGGGTGTAAACTCATTTTGGCCCCACCCAGTTACATAGGCTTTTGTTCCAGAGATTTTTTCGCGTCGGAGTGGTTCGGGTGCGTCCTCAGTAACGGGACCTGAACAGTAGCGATGCATAAATTCATCGAGGGCTTCTACGTAAGTGGATGACGAATAATCATTGGTTTTTTCTGCATCAAAGAGCGCCTTTTGTGTTTTTCCGTCCATATACCGAATTCTTCGGTGTTGCTCTTTTTGCCAGAGTGTTGCAGAAGACAATGTGGATGAGAAAATGTAGCTCTTTACTCCTGTTGGATTTTTTTCTAAGGCATAGAGAATCGCCAGCATGCCACCCCACGATTGCCCCATAATATGAACTTCATCGAGTTGCAAATGGTCGCGCAAAGTAGCGAGTTCCTCCATCCAAACCTCGGCGTTAAAAAGGGTTTCGTCGCCATCAATATAGGATTCTCCACAGCCTATTTGGTCGTACATGACGAGAGGACGGTCATCTTCTTTTGCAATTGGGTCAAATACTTCAAAATAGTTATGCGTTGACCCGGGTCCACCATGAAGAAAGAGGAGCGGGGTTTTCTTCCCTTCGGGATTGACGATCCGATAATAGGTTTCTCCGCCTTTAAAAGGCATTTTTCCTGTTTTTATCATTTTTCTTCCTGCGGAACGACAATGAGGTCCTTCGTAAACTGATTGAGTACTTCACATCCATCTTCTGTAATGAGCACTAAATCTTCAATGCGTACTCCGATGCCTTCGTCGGGAAGGTAAATGCCTGGTTCCACCGAGAAACATTGGCCGGGCAGTATGATGTGCTCATTAACGCTCGAAACATCGCCATACTCGTGGTCTTCTAAACCGATGGAATGGCCGGTACGGTGCGTAAAGTATTTGCCAAATCCTTTTTCTTCGATATAATTTCTGGCAGCTAAGTCGACATCACACATGCGATTGCCTGGTTTTGCCGCATCGATGCCGCGCTGGCATGCTTCCTTTACGATTTCATAAATTTCACGTTGTCTTTCAGACACTTCGCCTATGAATACAGTACGCGTCATGTCTGAAGCGTAGTTTTTGTAAAAACCGCCAATGTCTAATACGACACAGTCGCCCGTCTTTCCTTTGGCATCATCAGTTTCATGATGGGGATCTGCAGCCCCTTTTGCATATGCGGTAATCGGTTCAAAAGAAACTTTCTGAATGCCATGTTTTGCATAAATTTTTTTTACTTTATCACTTAATTCACGTTCTGTAAGGCCCTCTACAACCCATGGAATGAGTTCTTCCATGACTTTGTCATTGATTCGAGAAGATTCTCGCATCAATTCTTTTTCTTCTTCATCCTTAATCATACGCACTTTGTCGATGAGTAGGGAGCTGTTCACATATTTTTTATCCGGGAGAAGTTCTTGCAAACGAAGTAAGAATTTTGCCGGCCATTCTTTGTCAATGCCCATGATTTCATCTTCATGGATATATTTCGAGAGAATTTCCACGCCATCTTCAACGTCGTTATACCAAATAAGTTCGACGCCTAAATCTTCTTCCTGTGGGAAGAGTTCGTTGATTACAAGCTTAGGATCTCCGTCTTTATGAATAAACAAAGCAAGGAGACGCTCCCCGGGATAAATCCATTTCCCCGTCAAATAAAAAATGGCAACAGGGTCTGAAACAATCAGCTGTGGGACATTTTCTTCTTTCATTTTCTCAATAACACGTGTAAATCGTTCGTTCATAATTTTCTCCTTTCGTTTATTTCTTTCCTCTATTTTATTCTACTTCTTCATCTCGCACTAGACCTTGAAGCTTACTACTCATAGCCCATAGCAGAATTCCACAAAGAAGAGCGATTCCAGCAATCGTAAAATACGTGGGAACAAATGGAAATTGAAGAGTAAACTCGTAAATCCAACCATAGGATTTACCAGCAAAGAAAATCGAGACAACCCATACAGACATCATCATGGACAACAGTTTGGGTGGTGCAAATTTTGTGATAAAGGAGTTTCCAAGTGGGGAGAACACCATTTCACCTAATGTCAATACGATACCAAATGCGATGATCCAAAGAAGAGATGCTTGACCGGTACCACGTACGAGTTCTGCTGCAGCAAAAATGACATAGGAGAGACCTAAGAGCATAATTCCCAGTGCGGTCTTTTGGAACATATTCCAGTCGCCTTTCGGACTTCTTGCCCGTCGAACCCAAAGGGCACCCAGAATCGGTCCTAATGCGATACAAGCGAGCGCGTTTAAAGAGTCAAACCAAGCTGTTGGAACTTCGAAGTTTCCAATCATCCAATTTGCAGCGCCTTCACCCCAGTGGAAGTACACGGGCATATACGCGAGGTACCAGAAGACCCAGAAAATGATGGAGAAAGCAGAGACCAAAATAATTGCTGCTACGCGTTTTTTCTCGAGAGATGTTAAAGGCTTCTTTTCAGTATTGATTTCTTCGACCTTTTCTGCTTGTTCGTTAATTTTAAATGGCTTTTTACCGGCTAATCCTAAATGCTTCCATCCAAAGATAAACCAGATCGCGTCAATAAACATAACGATGGCACATATCAAGAAACAGAATTGATGTCCATAGCGAAGTGCCAACAACCCAATGGTCGTTGTTCCGATGAAAGAACCGATATTTACAAAGGAGTATTGCGTGGAGAAAGCACCATCTAATTGGGTTTCATCATCAAACAGACGTCCTGTGATTGCGTTGGTTTGTGGTTTAAACAATCCAGTTCCTATCGAGACGAGAGCGATCATCACGTTGATCATCAAGGCGCTATTTGCTTGCCAACCGACTAAGTAACCGATTCCCATGAGAACCATTCCAATCGGAACTAGATAACGGGCTCCAACCCAATAGTCCGAAACATAGGCACCAAATAGAGGCGCTAAGTACGTAAATGCGACGAGGTTTGCTGACATTTTCGCTGCATCTGCTGCTGTTAGTCCTAGTCCACCATCTGCGATTGCCAACGCGACAAAAATCGTCATCAACCATTTTGCTGAGTAGAACGCGAATCGCTCGAACGTAAAGGCGATGGAGCAGATGTAAAATCCGAACGGTCTTTTGTTTGCTTGTTCCATAAAATTCCTCCTAAATCTTTCTTGTGTATTTCTGTAACCACATTTTTTCCTCATCGTTCAAATAAGGAGAAACGGTGTTAAAGACGAGTTGGTGATAATCGTTTAAGTATTTTATTTCTTCTGGTTTCATGATTGAGGGATCAATTGCATCTAAATCGATCGGGGCAAATGTATAGGGCTCAAATTCCATAAACTTGCCATATTCATTTTCTGCAACGATTCGAGCGACCATTTCATTCTCGATGCGGATGCCATGACTTCCTTCAATGTAGAGACCGGGCTCATTTGTGAGAATCATATTGGGTTGGATTGGATAGTGTTCATCTCTGAGTGGATGGATCTTGTATCGGAATCCAGTAGGCGCTTCGTGGATATTTAACAGGTAGCCAATTCCATGGCCTGTACCGTGGTTAAAATCCATATTGAGATCCCAAGCGGGTTGACGCGCGAGGATGTCTAGAGAGAAACCGGAAGCTCCATACAAGAAGTGTGCCATCGCCAGACCGATATGACAGCGAAGAACGGTGGTGAAATGGAAGATCTCGTCTTGGGTCAGGGGACCCATGGCAAATGTCCGCGTGATATCGGTACTGCCTGCCATATAGTTCGCGCCAGTATCTGTTAAGAATAATCCCCTCGGTTCAAGTCTTTTATTGGTTTCAGGAGTCGCTTCGTAGTGTACGATTGCAGCGTTTTCTCCATATCCACAGATTGGAGCAAAGGAAGGCCATAAGTATCCATCTTGTTCTTTTCTGAATGAGTTTAGCTTTTCTGAGGCACTTATTTCGGTGATTTCTTCTGTCTCTATGTTTTCTTTGAGCCACTTCATAAAGCGCACCATAGCGACACCATCTTTTATTTGTGCTTGTTTTATGTTTTCTAATTCGGTGTCATTTTTTATGGCTTTCATGAGAATTGCTGGGTTGGGTGCTTCAATCATTTTTACTTCTTTAGGAATGCTATTCACCAACGCAAAATTCATTTTCGATGGATCGATGAGAACCCTTGATTCTTTGGGGAGTTCCCTTATGTCTTCATAAATGGCATTATAGGGTCTGAATTTGATATTCGCCTTTTCTAAATCACTTCGCAACGAAGCAGGCAACTTTTGTTCATCTATGTATAAGCTGAGCGTATCCATTGATACGATGGCGTAACTGAGAACAAGAGGAGAGTACCGAACGTCATCTCCGCGAATATTAAGCATCCAACAGTTATCATCTAATGCACTTGAAATGTGATGAGTTGCACCGTACTCCATCATCTTTTCACGAATCCGTCGAATTTTGTCCTCGCGACTTTCCCCCGTAAATTGTGTGGGCAAATCAAAAGCTTCTTTTGTTGAAAGTGGAGGACGATCTTCCCATATCTCATCAATCAAGTCAATGTCATAGCGGAGTTTCCCTTTTTTGTTTTCCATGATGGCGGTAAGCTCTAACCCATCCGACACAGAAAACACACGTCCATCAATTGCTAATACGTCATTTTCGGATACGTGTTTTTGAAGGTACTCTTGAAGAGTTGGAACGCCGGGCATGTCCATTTTCATGAGTATGAAATCCGAATCTTGCAATTGTTGTTCCGCTTGGATAAAGTAGCGACCATCGGTCCATAAAAGAGCATCGTCCATAGTAATGAGAGCTGTGCCAGCCGATCCAGTAAAACCAGAGATAAAGGCTCTCGATTTAAAATAGTCACCAACGTATTCACTTTGATGAAAATCTTCAGAAGGTATGAGGACAGCGGTTACGTCATGTTCGAGCATGCGTTTTCGAAGTGCTACAATTCTTTCGTGTGTCATATAAATTCTCCCTTCACTGTTATCGTTTTC
>CAMDZK010000011.1 GCA_945910665.1 uncultured Peptostreptococcaceae bacterium | reverse complement strand
CCACGATGCGATTTCTTTTTTCGATTTGCATTTGAAATGGATGATACACGGGTTTTTGAATAATAATAGCATCGCCAGGTTCCGATAGTATTTCTACTAAAGTGCCAACCGCGGGCACAACCCCTGGGCTATAGACAAATGCTTCTTTTGGTACCTCCCATTGAAAGCGTCTTAAAAACCAATTGCGTGTCGCTTCTTTTAAGTCCTCGCTATGATAGTAGGTGTACCCAAAAATGCCGTGATGCGCCTGTTGGATCAGCGCGTCTTGAATTGGTTTTGCCACAGTAAAATCCATGTCTGCTACCCATGCTGGGATGGCATTGGGAGGGCTGTTTTGGGGAAGTAGGTCGTTTTTTACAGAAAACGTACCCTTGCGGTCGATGATTTGGTTAAAATTGTATTTCATAAATTCTTCTCCTTTTGTATCAAACGTTTGCGAACTACTTTATCTATCTATGGTATAATAAGTGTACGTAAATAACAATACAAAAGGAGGTAACTATGTCTTTTAAAATGCCTAAATATGAGGCACCTGATTTTAGTAAATCAGAGTTTGCAAGCGCACCAGACGTCACCTTTAAACATGCCCAAAAAGATGGCGTACCACCTAGAGGATTTCACTTAAGTTCTGCCTTTCCTGAACATTATAAGGTGAAGGGCGAGTGGATATTACCAGAAGTTTCTGTTCCCTTTTGCGCTGTCGTTTTAAATGATGACACTTTATCCTTTGTGGAATGTCAAGACATCAAAAGTGGAGATGCCGTCGTGATGGCCCATAAACGCGATGGATCTGAAGGGGTTTATACCCATGTGAATGCCTTTCCTGAAGCAGGAAAACCCTATCGTTCCCTTCCTTTCGAAGAATCTGAATCAGAAAAATATGAGTATCTCTTCGAGCTCATGCGTTACCACAAAGAAAATGGTGGTCATATCGTATGGGTCATGGGACCTGCAGCGGTCTTTAACTACGATTCAAGGATTGCTTTTGAAGAATTAACAAAAGCAGGTTTTGTAAACGCCGTCTTAGCGGGAAATGCTTTAGCCACCCATGATTTGGAGGGTGGATACTTAAATACAGCCCTCGGACAAAATATCTACACACAAGAAGCCGTTCCAAACGGCCATTATAATCACTTAGATACCATTAACGAATGTCGTCGTATTGGTTCCATTGAAGGCTTTGTCGAATCCGGAGAAGTAAAAGATGGTCTTATGAAGACACTCGTAGAAATGAACATTCCTTACGTGCTCGCTGGCTCTATCCGCGATGATGGACCCCTACCTCCCGTTCACCATACGGTCACCGATTCCTTTCAAGCGATGCGCAAAGAAATGGAAAAAGCGACCCTTGTCATAAACTTAGCCACGCTTTTACACTCCGTTGCAGGAACGATGTTTTCTTCGAGTTATCATGTGAAAGATGGTGTCGTAGAACCTGTTTTCGTCTACACAGTCGACATCACGTCCTACGCAGAAGACTCCGTTGCAAAAGTTCGTAATCACTATCTGACCCGATCATTTACAACCAACGTCCAAGACTTTGTCTTTATCTTAAAGAAAGTTCTCGTTGGTTCTAAGAAGGAGGCACGTTAATGGATAAAGCACCTTTTAAGGCACCTGATTTTACCCAAGAATTTTTACAAAATGCACCAAATGCTATCCTAGAGCCATGTCCGGCAGACGGAGTGGCACCTGAAAATTATCATGCGCTTTCCATCTACCCTGAGTATTTCAAAGTGGACGGCGAATGGAAATTGGCAGTGGAAAGTCGCATGGATACAGTCGCTGTCATCGATAAGAACAGAGACGTCCAAATCATCGAATTTAGAAATTTAAAGAAAGATGATCTCGTCGTTATTGGTAGAACGGAGGATGCTTCAGAAGGCATCTATATGTACACGGATGGATTTGATTCTGCTCTCACAGCGAGCGACAAGTTCGCTTTTCGCAGTGGACGAAGTAGAGAAACTGCTTTCTCCAAAGACTATGATGATTTATACGCGATTATGCGAGAAGAAAAAGAAAATGACGGTCATATCGTTTGGGTATTAGGACCTTCCATCTCCCATGATGACAAAAGTAGAAATAATCTCGCTGCCCTGGCCCGTGGTGGATATGTCAATGCCTTTATTGCAGGAAACTCCACAGCCGTCATCGACCTTTCCCGTGGACTTGTCGAAAGCGAAGGAAAAAATACCACTACAGCAGACGATGAGTTTGAAACGGTACGAAGAATCCGTGAACTCGGTGGAATTGAAAAAGCGGTGAAAGACGGCAATATTCAAGATGGTTTTATGAAAGCTTTTGTCGAAGAAGAGGTGCCTTACATTTTGGCAGGGTCAATTCGCGACCGCTATAATTTAGAAGAAGTCATCGACAATGTGTATGAAGCCCAAGACAAAATGCGTGCCCATACGAGAAAAGCGACGATGCTCATTTGCCTTTCAAGCGTACTCAATACCATTGCATCGGGAAATATGACTCCCTCCTATAATGAAATGAATGGCGAGATTCGACGCGTTTACATTTATTCTGTAGACCTCCAAGAATTCTCCGTCAATAAACTATCCGACCGAGGAACATTAGAGGTTAAAACCCTCGTCACAAATATTCACGACTTTATTGAACACGTAAAAACTGCCCTTGTTGGCACAGATGCGTAAAAAAAGAAGGCGAAATCACACAGGATTTCGCCTTCTTTTATTCTTCTTCGACAAAAACAATGGATTCGTTATTTCTTGTTTGGATCGAGTCAGCAAATGCTTTTGGAATGGTGACGGTGTTCACATTACCATCAGAGTAGTAGCGTGTGCTGCGAGTCGTATACTTTTCTAATAATTCTTCAATCGTCACTGTGTACGGTGCGCCAATGCCCATACGGTAAATACGGCCCGCATCAAATGCACGATCGTATGGGGATTTTGCTATTTTTTCTGCTGTATAGAAGATCGCATCATGATAATATCCATGATCATCAAAACTACCTTCTTTGAGAACATAATTCCAGCTGCTTGGCGGCTGATCACCAAAAGGTGTAGCAATATATTTCAGTGGATAAGGCATGGCGTCATAACTTTCAATATAGGAAGAAAGTGTTGCCAATTCCTTTGTCGTCTCCTCTGGTCCAACGACAGAAAAATGAGGATGGGTATAAGAATGATTCCCCAATTCCATTCCATTGGCATACAGATACTCAATTTTTTGATTTAAAAATTCCGGTTGCCCAAAGGAATTCTTGTTGACAAAAAATGTTGCATGGGGATGAAATCCTGGGTGAGTTTCTGCAAAGTCCATCAATACTCCCACACCACTGTTGGGCTCGATGGTGCCATCGTCAAACATCCAAAAGTTATTTGCACTTCCATCATCAAAAGTGATGACATAAGGCGTGTATCCTCTTGGAAGATCAATGGTTCCATTCACGTAATCGCTGACGGGTACTGGTAGGTATTTTTGATCATATAGTACTTGTAAGTGGTGTCTGAATTCTTCTGATGATACATTATATTTGGCAGCGTTCGGATGCCCAATGTGATGATACATTAATATGAGCACATCGCCCCCTTCATTGGGGGAATGGATTCCATTGACTTGATCTTCCACCCTACGACCAATGGAAGCACTTCCACCGACTAAATAAACATTGCGTCCTTGAATAAATTGATAAACGTCTTGTGTAATTGTATCTCTTTTGACATAGAGTATGGGTGCTTTTAAAAGATTGGCCAAATTGACGGCACTCAGCGCATCGACCGGATTTTCTCCATTGGCGAGGATTACATCGGTTGCGTCCATAAAGGCTTCTGTCGCCAAAACTGCACTCGTATGATAGCGGTTATCTCCTGCGAAGCGTGCAACGGACGGATCGATCGGTACGCGGTTTTTTCCACCGACAATCCATTTCGGCATTTCGCTCGTATCAGAATATAAGTGGAGTACGCCTTCTTGTTGCGCAGCAAAAGGAGCAGCAATGAGAGAATCTGCGAGAACTTGACCGTCTACGAGCACATCTTGTTCAGAATTTGCGCCATATAAAGTAGCAAATGCATTGACATGCTCCGCCGTTTCGTAGCGGTTCGCGCCTGCAAGTCGCTTAATGGAATACTTTTCTCGTAGTTCCTTTTCTACTTTGTGAGAAATGGAGTTTTCTCCTCCCAAGAGGATGACATAATCAGGGTCCCACTGGGCGAGTGCATCAGAAACAACGGTTGGAATCGAATGTTTTGATACAAAAATGAGAGGAGCTTCTAAGTGATAACCCAAAACGCCACCAGCGATAGCATCCACATAAGATTCTCCTCCAGCCAACAAGACATATCTCGGTGAAGTGTACGCTTCTTGAGCTAAAAGGACGGATGTTTCATAGCGATTTTCCCCTGCAATTCTCTTTGCCTCTGCATTTCCAACCATCGGAAAAAGGAAGAGACAGAGCAAGATGATGTATGTTAATTTCTTTTTCATAGTTACCTCCGCATTTGACTCTATCGTAACATAGTATGTTTTTCTATCAACACTTTTAATGAAAAAAGAATCTTATAATACTATTTCACAAAAAGAAGTAACGGCTTTTCTTTGAGAGAAATTATTTTTCACAAATTATGTTTTTTCAACCATGAGTCCTTTCTCTTCAGATCATTACTGAACGTGGTAACATGTGCATATTTCTTGCATTTTAGATTCTCATCAGTTACACTTAGGTTAACATACAGAAAGTAAGGGATTTCTATGCAGTTAAATATGACGACTGATTATGCCATCCGTGCTCTCATTTATTTGGCGAAGGATGGTGGAAGTGTAAGTACAACTGAAATTTCAAAAAACATGTCCATTCCACAAGGGTATTTGCATGCAATCCTTCGTCGTCTGCGGTCCACGGGTATGTTAAGTGTACAAAGGGGGATTAAAGGCGGCTGGCGTTTAGTGAGAGACCCTGCTCATGTCACCTTGTACGAGATTATCAATGTGATGGAGAATACGACAAATTTTCATCCAGTAACCTTCGGTGAAGGTGAAAAAGAGAAGTACGTGTACCCTCGCTTACAAGATGTTTTTCTAGGCATCCAAAATCAGATCGACGACTATTTAGAATCGGTAACTATTGCACAATTAGCGAATATAAACAAAGAGAGCGAAGAGTAATGATGTTAACCCCTACACACGGACATTCGCATTCGTTTTTTCTAAGCGGCCTGTAGATTGTATTCAATTGGTGAAAGGCCGTTTCGTTTTGCTTTGATTCGATCATTGTTATACCACGCAATGTATTGTTCGATTTCTTCACTTCACTCTTTGACACTCGTACATCGCATTCCATCATACATTTCCTGTTTTCATATCCCAAAGAAGTTTTCCATCGGGGAATTGTCTCGACAATTCCCGCGTCTTGACATACTTGGCGTGGCTCCCTTTTCTTCTAACATTTTCACCCAAGATCGATGTTGGTACTGTACTTGGTGTTAGACATGGACTTTCTCAATCCGCTTTCACCGAGAGATCCGTATTTTTCTATCCAGCCTCTAATCGTAGAGACATGTATGCCATATTTTTTTGCTACGTAATTTTGTCCGTACCCTTCTTCATTCTCCTTGACGATTTTTAATTTTAACGCAAAATCATATTTTGACATAAAAGGCCCCCCTAATCCGCGTCCGGATTTAGGGGGGCACTACATAATATCTCTCTTTTTAATCCCATGCAAAATGGTCTTTCTCTTGTTGTACACATTCTTCGTAAGCTTTTTGCAATGCTTTAACCGCAGGGTGATGAGCGCTGTCAAAGGGACAGGCATCGATTTGACGAATGGGGAGAATCCCAATGCTCGTCCCTGTGAGAAAACACGCATCGACAGATTCCAGTGCATGCAATGGATAGGCTTCTTCTTCCACTTGCACATTGTTCTTTTTCAAACTTTTCATCACCTGAATTCGGGTGATTCCTTCAAGCACTTCTCCCAGGGGCGCTGTGTATATTTTTTCTTCTTGTACAAAAAATACATTCGACCGGCTTCCTTCGCGAAGAAGACAATTTTCGTCATATAGAAGAAGCTCAAAGACTCCTTTTTCTTTAATGATTTTGGCCGTTTCCTCCCGGTAGTCATTGCGTTGTACTTTGACCCCCGGTTGTTTTCTTTCAAACTGATAGGTTGCCGTCTTGACGCCGTCTTCTTTCTCACTCTGTGAAACAGCTCTTCGTTCACTCATATATATAACGAGCTGTGGATCGCCTAGAAAATCTTCTGTCCAAAGAATTTTTACATTCCCTTCTTCTATCCCATTTCGTTGTAACAACATGCGTATTCGGTGTGCAATTGCTTTGGCCTCGTACGGAAGTGGTTTATCCATGCGCGTGCTACTCTCTTGGAATCGCACAAAATGAGCGTCAAAAAAAAGAGGAACGCCGTCTTCAACTCGAATCACTTCATAAATTGCATTATCAAATAATGGTCTGAGAGATTCCACTTCGTCTGTGGGGACAAAGGTATCATTCCATAGATAATATTCACTTAAGGGTTGTTCCATTTCTTCTCCTTATAGTATCGGGGTTAAAAGTCTAGAAAAAGACTCCTTGATTTTTACCCATTGTGAACGTTGTAGATATTCTTCATAGCGAAGTTCATCTGCATAGAAGACATCGACCATAAATTGGTTGATGAGCTTTTCATTAATGCTTTGATCATATAAAATTGCATTGGCTTCAAAATTCAAAGAAAAGGACCGAATATCCATATTGGTGCTTCCAATGGTCGAAACATAATCATCCACGACGATCATCTTGGCATGTAAAAATCCTCTTTCATAAATATAGCAGTGACACCCGAGGGCCAATAGTTCTCCCATAAATGAAAGGGAAGCCCAGTGAACAAATGGATGGTCTCTGTATTTAGGAATCATAATATGCACTTCCACACCCGATGCAATGGCAGTAATCAGCGATTCAAAAATGCTCTGATCGGGGACAAAATACGGTGTTTGGATGTAAATTCTCTCTTTGGCTCCTGTAATCATTCGAAAAATGGCGTTTTTGACGTTATCTAATTGCGTATCGGGTCCGGATGTGACAATTTGAACGGCCGTGTTGCCCGTGAATTCATGACTCGGCATATCCAGTGTCTCTTCAATGTCCTGTGCATCTTCTTTCGACGCATAGGTCCAATCTTTTATAAAGCGAATTTTCATCCCTGCGCATCCGTATCCTTTCAATCGAATATGGGTATCGCGCCAAGGTCCAATTTTCTTATTTTCGCCCATGTATTCATCGCCCACATTAAATCCGCCAATATAGCCAACGTGGTCATCGATAATGACGAGTTTTCTATGGTTTCTATAGTTAATGCGGAAATTTACATAAGGGAGGACACTGGGAAAGAAGACCGCGGATTTTCCACCTGCTCGATGAAAATCTCGTAGTTGGCGTCGTCCAATCGCCCTACCGCCTATCCCATCGACCAAAAATCGCACTTCCACTCCTTCTTTTGCTTTTTGTGTCAGCAAATCGAGGAGTGCAAGTCCTGTTTTATCTCGTCGATACAAATAGTATTGGACATCAATGCTCTTTTTGGCCTTTTTAATATCTTCAAAAAGGGCGTTAAATTTGTCTTCTCCAATATAAAAGATTTCGACCTCATTGTCTTCGGTATAGATTGCTTCATCGCTATTTAAGTTCATTTGTATTAAATCTTGATAATCTTGGGAGCGCCAGTTTTGAAAGCTAAAACCTCCAGCTCCCATGTCTTTTTCTTGAAAGTGGACAAAATCTTTAATGCGTTTGTCACTTTGTTCTTTGAGGCGAAACATCTTGTCTTTGTTGAAGTTTTGTCCAAAGAGTAGATATAAGAAGAATCCACCAATAGGAATAAACGTAAGAACCATGACCCAGAATATAGTGCTTCTGGGGTCTTTTCGTCCAAAAAAGACGACAGAAATCGCCAAAATTATATTGATCCAAAAAAAGTTACCAGAAACATCTATAAACGTCTGCATGGCCTCTCCTTATCGACTATTTTTTGCCTTATGTCGTAGAGACATGTTGAGAATCGTCTTGCGCAAACGGAGCGCGTGCGGTGTTACTTCTATTTTTTCATCCACATCGACAAAGTCCAAATAGTCTTCTAAACTCATCGCCTTGGGTGGTGATAAGCGAATGGAGTCGTCAGACCCTGCGGCGCGAATATTGGTTTGTTGTTTCTTTTTACACACGTTGACTTCGATATCGAGCCCTTTTGGATTCATCCCGACGACCATCCCCTCATACACTGGTTCTTGGGGTCCTATAAAGAGGACACCACGGTTTTGGGCTGCAGCAAGTCCATAGGGACTACTTTCGCCAGTATCGGTGGAAATGAGTGAACCCATAGGACGTTTTGGAATCTCTCCCTTAAAGCGTTCATACCCTAAAAATTCTGCATTGAGAACGCCTGTTCCCTTTGTATCGGTCATAAGCTCTTGACGATACCCAATGAGCCCCCTCGATGGAATGGTACACTCTAATCGAACGTACCCATCGCCATAGGGACGCATCCCCTGTATTTCCGCTTTTCTCGGTCCAAGTTTCTCTATAATGCTTCCCATATAGATTTCTTCTGTATCAAGGGTAACCCGTTCCATCGGTTCTAGCTTTTTACCGTGCTCA
Source organism: uncultured Peptostreptococcaceae bacterium (assembly GCA_945910665.1). Taxonomy (GTDB): domain Bacteria; phylum Bacillota; class Clostridia; order Tissierellales; family Peptoniphilaceae; genus JAAYQA01. The sequence continues at coordinate 3,571 of CAMDZK010000011.1, read as the reverse complement.
TCTTCCATAAAAAGAACCTCCGGTTTGGACACGGCAAATTCGTACCCTTCTCTGCGCATATTTTCAATCAACACAGAAAAATGGAGTTCTCCGCGACCAAAGACTTTGATCGCATCCGTTGAATTCGTATCTTCTACGCGTAAGCTCACGTCAGTCTCCGTTTCTTTGTACAAACGACTACGCAAGCGCTGCCCTGTCACGTACTTCCCGTCTTTTCCAGCAAAGGGTGAATCGTTGACAGAAAACACCATCGAAAGGGTTGGTTCAGAGATTTTCACAAATGGCGCTGCTTCGCCTTGGTCTACATCGGCAAGTGTATCTCCAATCGTGATTCCTTCTACTCCAGATACTGCAACAATCGAACCCGCTCTCGCTTCTTTTGTTTCGATTCGGTTTAACCCTTCAAATTCAAAAATATGGGAAATACGTACCTTTTTCTTTTTCTCTGGTTCATTATAATTGAGGATGTTGACTTGGTCGTTGACGCGTAAGGTTCCCTGTTCCACTTTTCCAATGCCAATGCGACCCACATACTCATTGTAGTCGATGGTCGAAATAAGAAGCTGCAGAGGTGCATTTTCGTCCCCTGTTGGCGCTGGGATTGTTTCGATGATTTCATCTAAAAGTACCTTCATGCCATCTTCTAATGCTTCTGGACTTTTTCCTGAACGATTATTTTTTGCCGATGTGAATACAATGGGTGAATCCACATAGGAAGGATCTGCATCCAAGGCAATAAATAAATCGAGAATTTCATCGACTACTTCATCGGGTCGGGCATCCGGGCGGTCTACCTTATTTACACATAAAATGAGTGGTAACTGCATTTGGAGCGCACGACGCAGGACCACTTTCGTTTGGGGCATAACCCCTTCAAATGCATCCACTACGAGAATGACTCCGGACGCCATCTTTAACGTTCGCTCTACTTCCCCACCAAAATCAGCATGGCCAGGTGTATCGACAATATTCAATTTATAACCTTCATAATCGATGGCTGTATTTTTTGCGAGAATCGTAATTCCTCGTTCTCTTTCGATATCTCCTGAATCCATCACCCGCTCTTGTACTTTTTGATTTTTACGAAACAGGCCAGACTCTTGGAATAAACTATCGACTAACGTCGTTTTTCCGTGATCTACATGGGCGATGATTGCTAAATTTCTTATTTTTTCTCTCATATTTTTCCTCGATTACTTCGGTTTAGTTCGACTAACTCTAGATATATAATTTTATCATATTTCTTCTCAAATACAAAAATGCAACGTAAAAAGGCGTACATCCGTCGATGTACGCCAAGTTCATCCGTTTACTTTTGATTTTCTAAAATTGCAGTCACACGATTTTGATCAATGTTCAATTGATCCGCCAATTGTTCGACTAATAAAAGTCCTCGGCCGGAACAGCAGTCCATGTTAAAAGGATTACACATGGGTTGATTCATTCCTTCTCCTTCATCTTCGACAGTAACTTTTAATCGTTCATTATCTAACCGAAGGGTCAAGAAAATACGCTTATTTCGATTTTTGCGATTCCCGTGTTCATAACCATTAATCAATAGTTCACTGAGAATTAAGCGTACATCAAATAGGCGACTTTTATCGTAATCTATATTTTCCAAAGAATGGAGTAAATATTTTGTTAAGTGTGCAATTTGGTTGAGATCCCCAAAAAAGGATCCATGATATTCATAGCGCATCGGTATCAACTCTTTCTCGAATGATTATTACCCGCCCGTGCTGTATTCTAAACGTTCATTGTACCATATATTTTTTTCATGTTTTTTCATTTGTCTCTCCCCTTTACGAAATTACTGAAACAGTGTAAAATAGAAGTATATAGCAAAGAAAGGAGAGAATTCACCATGGAGAAATGGGTATGCGAACCTTGCGGATACGTTTATGATCCAGAAGTAGGCGATCCTGATAGCGGCGTTGAACCAGGCACAGCCTTTGAAGATCTTCCAGAAGATTGGGTTTGCCCAGTTTGCGGAGCAACGAAAGATATGTTCTCAAAAGAATAACATAAAGAAAACCCATGGATGCTCGCATCGATGGGTTTTCTTCATAATATACGATTATTCTGCCCACTGGCCAGCAACTCCTGGCGCCAATACCAAGCGAAGGTCATCGAGTCCTCCTTTGGATTGTGCACTGACGGGGTAGATTGCCGATTGAGGAATTTGAAGCTCTTTTGTCCAAAGGGCTTTATTTTTTTGCCACACATTTCCAGAAATTTTGTCTCGTTTGGTCGCAGCGATGATAAATGGCACACTGGACTCTACTAATAGAGCATTCATTTTTTTATCGAGCGCTGTCGGCGCATGGCGACTATCCATCAAATGAATGACAAGAGCTAATTCTTCTCGGTGTTTGATGTACCCTTGCATCTGCTTTTCCCACACCGCGCGTTGCTCTTTTCCGATTTGCGCATACCCGTATCCGGGTAAGTCGACGAAAAAGATATTCTCGTTGACCATGTAAAAATTAATTGTTCTCGTCTTTCCAGGCTTCGCCCCTGTATAGGCGAGTTTTTTTCTCTCTAAAAGAGCATTGAGAAGGGATGATTTCCCCACATTACTTCTTCCCACAAAGGCAATTTCTGGTAGATTTATTTCTGGATATTGGGTTGGGCTGCCTGCCATCTGGTACAGGTGGGCGGATTGAATTTTCATTCCACAAAGGCCTTTTCTAAAATCTCAGAAATATGAGAGACAAAGTGGAACGTAAAATCCTTTTGAATTTCTTGGGGAACATCCTCTAAGTCTTTTTCATTTTCTGCCGGTAAAAAAAGAGTAGGAATTTGGTACCTGTGCGCCGCTAAGACTTTCTCTTTGATACCACCAATCGGTAATACTTTCCCACGAAGCGTAATTTCTCCCGTCATGGCAATATCTGGACGTACTTCTTTTCCTGTCAACGCGGAGACTAGGGCTACAGCTAATGTCACCCCTGCAGACGGTCCATCTTTGGGCGTTGCTCCTTCTGGAACATGGACGTGAATATCTAATTCCTTATGGAAGTCTTTATCGACACCAAACTCGTCACTTCGTGCACGCACGTAAGAAAGGGCAGCCATGGCCGATTCTTTCATAATGTCCCCCAACGAACCGGTTAAACTGAGTTTTCCAGTTCCAGGCATGGTGGATACTTCAATACTCAAGATTTCACCACCAACACTCGTCCACGCAAGACCAGTGACCACTCCAACTTCTGGTTCTTTGACGCGATCATCGTCTAAATAGCGTTTTCGCCCCAACCAGTCCGTTAAATTCTCACGGGTGATGTGAATGCTTTGCTCTTTATCCTGCGCATATTTTTTGGCAACTTTACGAAGAGCACGGGCGATGATTCGCTCTAAGGAACGAACGCCTGCTTCTCTCGTATAGTAGGAAATCATATCGCGAATTGCCTCGTCATCGATCGTCACATTGGCTTTGGAAAGGCCGTGGTCAATGATACTCTTCGGTAAAAGATGTTTTTTTGCAATATTGAACTTCTCTTCGTGGGTGTAGCCACTTAAACGGATGATTTCCATACGGTCTTGTAGTGGCTCAGGAATTTCTTCCAAG